>NZ_JBNGOZ010000004.1:0-283887 GCF_050589825.1 Carboxylicivirga longa
TTCCCGAAAAAATAATTTCCCTAACTGTTATAAACAACTGATTATCATGGGTGCTTTTTTATGAGCGGAATTACTGAAATAGCTCGAGTTGTTGCGGAGCAGTTTCGGAAGCCATAATTTGTGCACCCCACACATTTACCATTCCTCCGTACTGCTTATCTGTTATTCGTAAGATAGATATTTGGCCTTTGTCGGGAAGGAAGTTCAATACTCTTTTTTCATGTACATCTGCGCTTTCACGGCTGGCGCAATGGCGGGTATACACACTCCATTGCATCATGGTAAAGCCATCTTTTATTAGGTCTTTACGAAAGCGCGTAGCTAATTTTCGCTGTTTTTTTGTGCCTACCGGTAAATCAAAAAATACAAAGAGCCACATAATTTTATAGGCGTTTAGTCGGGTGTGTTGCATGATTGTAAGGATGTAACCTTTTCCAAAGTTCAAAACTTTGGAAAAGGTATCAGAAATTGGGATAGGAGATTTTCTTTTCTTCACCATTAAAGCAGCGCGCCATCGAGGCGGTGGTAATGGATAAGGCAACCATTAGTGGACGCTTAAGTTTTCCAATTTGTACATCGCAGCTGAGCGTTTTTAGCAGCTGGGCTTTTGTTTGTTTTTCGAGAATCAATTCCTGTGTGCCCGACCGCCATAACCCATACACTACATCATCTACATAAGGGCGGTAGGGCTCCATGATATCATCGGCCAGGCAGTAGGCATTATAACGGTTGTGATGGTGGATGCCCAAGGTGGGAAGTAATCCGGAGCCAACCAAAGCGCGTGCTACAGCGGATCGCAATACGATGTAGCCGTAATTTAAGAAGGCATTAGGAGCATCGCCATAACGATCGCGAATAAAATCAGATCCAAACAAACGGCTCCAATATTCCCGGGCAGCTATACCCTCGCGCATGGTGCTATCGTTGCTTTTAACTGAACTTGCCAGGGAGGCCAGAGGACCGCTATCAATGCCCTTTGATTTTAGTAAGGAGGCCTGGTTTCTTATTTTGGCAATAACGGTTTGTTGCCATAGTTGTTTTTTAAGTGGTAGCGTACTATTGATCTGATTACGGAAAAGTTCGTTCTGCAGGTGGTGGCTATCGAGGTTGAGAAGCATAGCTGATGGTAGGTGTTTTTCGTCGCAACATACAACCGCTACATTATGGGCATTAAGTTGTTGAAGGGCAGGCATAGTTATCGTTATCTGCGGATGCTCTAAAATAACCATTCCAATATCTTCGATGGGCACCGTGCGTGTAGTCTCCTTATCAGTAAGGTTAACCACAAGCTGATTGTGTTGTATCGACAGGTAGGCAGGGTTGGAAAAGAATAGGGTTCGTTTGAGCATGATAGAAAGTTTTTGGTCCTACCTCCTTATGCGATCCATGTATCTGATAGGTTGCTTTGTTTTGATAAAATACTGAAAAACAGCGATAAAAGGTAGATGGAGGGTGTTCAACCTTTTCCAAAGTTTTAAACTTTAGAAAAGATGAAAAGCCGTGCTCGTTAATAATCGAATGAAAAGTCCATGGGGTGTTGATGCATATATCTGAAATTATTAATGTCATCAAACAGTTCAATTACCAGTGCGCAGTTGATGGCGGTATTATGCTGTTTTAATATGGCATTGTATGATGAGTATTTCCATTGGCCGGGAGCATTTGTAAAACCATGGATTACCGGATTAAAATGAATGTAGTTAATAAGTTTCTTCAAGTATAATTCAGAGTCGACTCGTTTTCTTTTAAAGTTTTTCTGAAAAAGGCTGCCTGTGCGTTTATAAACTTTATTGTACGATTGGGTGTAGGCACTAAACATATTCGAAAATGATTTCGATAAACCTTGGGCTTGTTTATGATCACCGGTTGAAATCAATAAATGGAAATGATTTGGCATTAGACAATAGGCGAGGGTACTGACTTGGGGGTGAATGTGTTGTTTGTATTTCTGCATGAAAAAATAGAAGTTTCGCTCTTCTTTAAAGAGTATTTCGGAGCCATTGGCACGGTTGTATATGTGGTAAAAACGATGGGCTTCAAAAGGTATCATGGCATTTTTTACTGTCTTAGTTGCCGATACCTTTTCCAAAGTTCTGAACTTTGGAAAAGGTAAAAATGAGTTGCTATAGGTTAGTATTTGTTAGGTAATTACCTCAGTATATCACTTTTGCTGTGGGGGTTAGGTGGGTATCCTGCATCAATCGCTGTATGAGGCGATGGTGGCGTATCCGGGTTCATGTTAATCCATATTTGGTTTAAAAATGGAGTTGTATACGCTTGGTATAGAGCCGTGTCCAAATGAAAACCTTTTCCAAAGTTAAAAAAACTTTGGAAAAGGTGGAAGAGGTTATTTTAGACGTTCTAGTTTGCCAAGAGGGGACAATTTTACCTTAATAGGATTTGCTTCCTCCCAGGCTTTGAAACTTTGTATTCGCCATTCTTCATCATTATTTGCAATGGTTGATGCCAAATGATGTCTAAAAGTGTAGTCCATTGATGAAATTTTTTGAACGCGGTACAGGTTTTTACTTAGAAAGCTATAGGTGTCTCTGTTTGAATGGAATTCATCATCACTCAGGCCCAGAAGAAATATATCATTTGTTTCTATGGTTGTGACAATTTTAGCGCCATCCTCGGGTAACATGTAGTTTGGCATATTTTGCCGTTTACGCTCAACAACTGTCCAGAATTGCACTGCTTCTTCCTTGAGATTACCTTTGGTATCTTTATAAAGCAATACATGGTGATTGTTCCGGGGATTTACGTGTTGATTTAAATGGCCTTTTAAGTGGTTAGTATTTCCGAGAATTTCGCGAATTCTAACTTTTTTTATGGGTACGTTGTCTCCACCTTTTTTATTGGGTAGCAACAATTGCCACTGACCGTTACTGACAAATGCATCTTTTGGTATTGAATATCCTTTGGGATTATCGGTATTGATACCGTGTTTTGCTTTTAAAAAGTTCTCGATGATATTCTTAATGGTAGTATCTGCAATTTTAGCAACATGTTTGTTGTTTTTTAATTCGGTAACTTTTGTCCTGCGATGGAAAGCTTTTTCTTTATTAGGGCTTTGTCTCAAACCAAATATATTTTCCTTGTGTAACTGCCCTCGTACGCTAAAGCCTTTCTTATTTTTAGTGAGTGTTTTATTATTTTGCTTTATTGAAACAAGTATGCCAGCAGCTTTTTCTTGCCCATCTTTATTAAAACCTACCCATGGCTCTGGGAATTTTTCAGTACTGTTTTCCTTGCCTCGTTGTTTATCCTTACGTTTCGCATTTTCTGTACTTAAGCGTTGTAGATAGCTTTGTTCTGTTAAGGCGATGGTAATGGCATCGATTGCATGATGACGGTGATCATCACGATTTTTCTTCGGATCGAATTTTATTTCACCCGTATACTTATCTACCCAAATAGATCCTTCTATCAGTTTTTGGCCTTTCTCTATTTTGGGTAATTCTTTTTCAATGGGATGCAATTCATCTGGTTTTGATTCAATGCTTAAAGTAGCATAGTATTTTCCGGGTTGCTTCTCTGTTTTGTGTTTGTATTGAGGATCGCAATCGGCTACCATAAAGCCAGATTCATCTACAGTGGCAGAGATACACACTTCATTGTTGTGTGCTTGAGGTCGCGGATTGATTGCTTTAATAAACTCTATGTTGTCAGGCGAAACATCAACAATTAACCAGTACTTTCCGTCGGGCAAATTGGTTTGGCAATTGTAAATGTAGCAACTGAACTGGCAGTTGTGAACAGTACCAAACAACATTAGCTGGTTACGCTTGGCTTTGGGTAGTTTGTTCTTTTCGGGTGCTTTAAAATATGTGTTTGTTATCTCAAACTTAGCCCAATAGGTTCCGTCTTCTATCTCCGGTGTTTTATAATTACCTGAAGTGTCGTTTTTAAACACCCCTTTCTCCACTTTGCCTCGCAGCACAATGTTTTGCTCATTGCTTTCTGGTTTATCGGTAAATTGTGGCATTAGCTTGAGCGAACTGTTTACCTGTAGCTTTGCCCAATAATGTCCGTCTTTAATATTCAGGTCTTTAAAATCAATTTTGAAAGATTTCGAGTCAAATTTGTTTTTAGTTACGTAGCCTGATAGAAGTAATTCGTCATCGTTTGTATGAGGCCGGTCATTGAATTTTTTATGTATGGCAACAGTTTCTCCTGCCTCGTTGGTAACTGCTAAATAAGGAACTGGTTTATCATCGTCTAACTCGAACGTGTGATTGCCGATGTTTTGTGTGGGTTGTAATATGGAATTTAATCCCCAAAGATGACGGAGTTCAGCTGTTAACTGACCTGGCATTACACGCACATCATGACAAATATGAGATAATAGCTCCACTGCTTTTTTTGCGATGTAGCGGCTGTCGTTTAATTGACGTTCAATAAAGGTTTCTTTCTCAAATTTCTTTTTCGATGTGAAACGTTTGGCCTTAGGGTATGGTAAAGTTCGAAATGCCCTAGCGGCAATTTCATCCCAGCTATTGGCTCCCCATATTTTTGGGTCCGGATTCTCCGTGTAATATTCATAAGGCGTTTTTTCTCCTTTATCATTATTAAAATGTGCTTCGCAAAGTGTTTTATTTCCAAAACTATCCTCCAGCGAAATGCTGTATGGAATGATGTGTTCAATTTGAATGGTGTTTGCTCTGCCCAGAAGGTCATTCATGGAGATAGTTTTGCCGGTATATGGACAACTGCATTTACCGCTTCTGTCTACAATCTCTTTATACATTAGGTATTTCTGAATGTTGTTTCTGGAAGGTCGTAATCCATATTCGGCTAAACGCTCACGGGCTTCGTTGTTTTTAGCTTCGTTGGTGGATATGTTCTTTGTGATTTTTTCACGTTGTGATTTGTTATTTCTTAAATCCCTGCCCATTTCAATTTTAATCTGAGCAAATTCAAAATCTTCACCAAGTTCTTTCCTGTATTTTACTAAAAGTGCATTTACCAGGCGTCGCGTCTCGTGCAGAGCTTGTTGAACTATAGGATTACGAAGGTTTTCAAGCTCCGGTACCCATAAAACCAGTTCATCCTTAACTTCAACCTCCTGGCTGTGATGATAGAGGTGGAAAAAGTGCGGGTCGTCTTTTACGAAACCATAGTGATTATCAGGGTTTGATAAGTAATCTTTTATTTTTGCAATGGCTTCACCTTCCTTGTTTTCTTCCTTGAGGATATTTAGAATGTCTCTTTTAAGTTCTTGTTCCGATTCTTCAAAATGGGCATAACGTTGTCCAAAGGCATTTTTTACGCCACCCAAAATTACGGCGCGATCAAACTGCAAGCCCATATTCAGAAAATGTTGAATGTTTCTAATGGCTTTTAAGGAGATATTGCTGTACCCATCTTTAAGCTTTATTTTTTTTATTATATCAAGACTTTTGGCGCAGTTATAGTCTTTCTTAAGCTTTTGGTAAAGTTTATCGTTATCCTCGTAGAAATAGAAACAATGCCAAATATCAAGCATATGTTTCTCCCAAACCTCAGCTTTAAAGAGTGGTTTTAAGAATTTAAAAGTGGTGTTCCCAGCTACTTTAAAATCATCTTCGTAGTTGAATTTTTCGTAGGTGAGTTTTAGGAGTTTCGGTATTTCGGAAAAATTGAAGTTTTTATCTTTCTTATTTATTAGTTGCAGTACCTGGTGTCTCTGCTCATCTGTTAGAGCCTGTTTTTTTCCGTAACGGATATTGTTTATAAATTGATAGGCGCGGAATAATTCAAATTCAGGGTGAGAAAGCGGGCAAGGCTTTTTGCTTCGCTTGATTTGCTTACCATTCTTGTCATGCACAAAATTACCTTCATTATTAATAACTGGTAGTTGATCTTCTAATCGGCAATTGGCTAGGAAACTTTTTTGCGAACGTAAAGGTCGTTGCCAGAAAAGCACACTTTCATTACTTTTAAACTGAAGTGTTTTTTCTCCGTCTTCCAAAGTAACTTCTTGTATGTTACCTGCCAGAAACGTTTTTAAGGGAATGTATGACTTGGTAGTTACCTTGGTTATATGCCCATCCTTCTCTGGACCGATAACGACACTGTCAGAACCATAAATTTCTTTAAGGTGTTTTAATTTGTTTTGGTTTCGCTTGCTAGATGGTGAACCTTTTAATTCCCTGGTTCTTTTAAATTCAGCATTACGTTTATCCAACTGGAGGTGTCCGGCTTGTTGGTTCCAGATGGCTTCAAATTCTGCAATATACATATCGCGTGTCGTGTATCTGCCTCTGGCTCGTATGCATTGTCCGTTGTCATCAGTTATCGACTTATATGGTGTGCCTTCTTGTGGGATTAAAGAATGTAGGTAATCACCTAGGCTGGATTTTTTGGCTTTTTCCTTTGTTGCATTAACCGGTAGGATGTTTTCATCAGGCTTGCCTTTTTCAAATAATGTTTTTGGATCATCACTTCCTTTTCTTGAACTCAGAAAGCCTCTTCGTTGAATAATGTGATAGAAGATCCTTCCTAGCTCGTGCAAGCTAATTGGTTCGGTAAGCGCTTTGCTACGAAGTTTATATGGATTGAGTCTTATCCATTCCTTAAATTCATCAGTATCAGGAAATTTTTTACTCTCTGATTTTAATTTACGATCCCAATTCTTCCAGGTGTTTAATTCCTCATGGCTCAACGGGCACATACCTTGATCAATTAGAACTTGTAGGAGTTTTATTTTACGAAGGCGTTTGCGATAAAAATGGCGGCGCTTCTGACGGTTTTCAGTTCGTGTAGCATTGTTGGATTTTTCGCTTTCACCTTTACCAATGTCGCTTACAGCGGCAGGGAAGATTCTAACACCACAATCATCAATTTGATTGTAATGTCTGACGCGATGTTTTCCTTTACTATTTTCGAATGTTGCGTCAATGATTGCCCAGCCAATGCTGTTGGTGCCTAGGTCAAGTCCTAATATCTTGCTCATAAGTTAGGGAATTATTCTGTTTCAGGGTTTATTTCTGCTTTTCATATATATGTTTTTAAAATTAGTTAAAATTTATCGTTGAGCAAATTATGTATTTGTAGTTTATAGGCTTACAGTAAGCTTTTTAATAAAGGGAGAGAGATTCTTCTATGTCACAATAAAAAGATGTGATAAATTTTGTATGTTAATTAACTATTCCTATATTTGAAACTAAGAATTTTAAAAATGCTTATTAGATTCTTATCACAATAAGGCTATATGCCGAAGGAAATTGATCCTATACTCCCGCCTCGGTGGGAGTTTCGTTTTTTGATATATCTAACTTTTCCAAAGTTTTAAACTTTGGAAAAGTTATCGCCAAGTTGTATGCCTTACCTATTCAATTCTGCCTCTGTGTTTAAGCAGTAGGTGTACGGTGGAACTTTTCAAACTGGCTACTAGTCGCCGGGTCAATGCGATGCCGTGTTTATAAAACAATTCATTCCCTTTATTTTTTATATAGCCACACATTAAGCGTTCTTACTATGGCTAAAACCTGCTACCATTGCGGCAGTCCCTCACAATCGTGGGTGCGGCACGACGATAGAGACTTTTGTTGCGAAGGCTGTGTGATGGTGTACGATATCCTGAAGGCCAATGATATGGGTACTTATTACGATATAGCTCAGGCACCCGGTATACGCGATAACAAAGCCAGTGCAGAGTACTACGACTACCTTGATCAGGAGGATATAAAACGTTCGGTGTTGGATTTCTATGATGGATCGCTGGCCCGTATTAAGCTTTATATACCGGCTATTCATTGCAGTTCCTGTATTTGGCTCATTGAGAATCTACATCGTTTACATAAGGGCGTTATCGCGTCATCGGTTAATTTTAACCGGCGCGAGGCGGCCATCACCTTTAATGAGACAGAACTGAAGCTGAGTGAGCTAATGGCTTTGCTGGCCTCCATCAATTACAAACCGCATATTAAGACTGAGGCGCAGAAGAAGAGTGTGGCCCGCAGCAAGCGCTTGGTGATTAAGTTGGGGGTAGCCGGTTTTATCTTTGGTAATGTCATGCTGCTGAGCTTTCCCGATTATTTGTCGGCCGATATTGCCCTTAATCCGGGTATCATCGCCTGGTTTAAGTGGATTAGTGTAATGTTGTCGGTGCCTTCCATGTTGTATTCGGGTAATGAATATTTTATTACGGCATGGAAAAATATAAGGCGGGGCATTGTATCCATTGACATGCCCATTGCGTTGGGCATCATCGCCATATTTACACGCAGTGTTTTCGAGATCATCACCAATAGTGGTTCGGGCTACCTTGATTCACTTACGGGACTGATCTTTTTCCTTCTGATCGGTAAGTGGTATCAGGCCAAGACGTATGAGGCCTTGAGCTTCGACAACGACTATAGTGCTTATTTTCCGCTGGGCATCACACGCATTGATGATAAGAGTGAATCCATTGTACCCATTGCCGATTTGGAGCCTGGTGATGTGATACAGGTGCGCAATGGGGAGATAATACCGGCCGATGCGCGATTGCTTTCGTCCGGGGCAGCCATCGACTACAGTTTCATCACTGGTGAGTCGGTGCCGGTGCGTAAAGAAAAGGAAGAGTTGATATATGCAGGAGGTCGTGTTATTGGTAACGCCCTGATGCTGGCCGTGGAGAAAAAGGTGGAGACCGGCTATCTGGCTGAACTGTGGAAGGAGCGTAGTGAAGCCGGCGAGAAGGAATCCATGATATCGCATACCCTCAATGTGGTAAGTAAGTATTTTACCTTGGCCATCCTCATTATTAGCACGCTAACGGGGCTTTACTGGGCCTGGCACGATGGCAGTAAGGCCGTACTGGCTTTTACGGCTGTGCTTATCATTGCCTGTCCTTGTGCATTGGCGCTTTCAGTGCCTTTTGCCTTTGGGCATGCGGGGCGCATTATGGGCAAAAATCATCTTTACCTGAAGCTAAGCTCCCTTATTGAACAGCTAACAAGGGTGGATACCATTGTGTTTGATAAGACGGGTACTTTGACCGATCCCGAGCATTTCGATGTGCTTTTTGAGGGGGATAAAACCGATCGTTATACCCGATCGCTCATTAAATCATTGGCACATCAGTCGCGTCACCCCTTGAGTCGTGCCCTGTACAGGCACTTGGAAGCTGATGATATTTTTGAGGTTTTTGACTTTGCGGAAGCAGAGGGTGATGGTGTTGAGGGGCATATCATGAACCGGCATGTCAAACTGGGTTCAGCAACTTATGTGGGAGCCGCTGAGGCTGACGATAAGCGTTCGGCACGCGTGTATGTGCGCATCGACGATGAACTGCCCGGTTATTACACTATCAAAAATTATTATCGTCCTGACTGGCAAAATATGTTAGCCAGCGTGCAGCAGCATAGCGATGTGCATATACTGTCGGGCGATAACGATGCGGAGATGATGGCTTTGAGCGAGATTGTCCGGTCCAGGGAGAATATCCGTTTCTTCCAGAGTCCGAAAGATAAGCAGGATTATGTGGCTGCATTAAAAAAGAATGGTAGGGTGGTGATGATGCTGGGGGATGGATTGAACGATGTGGGTGCCCTAAAAGAAGCTCAGGTAGGTATTGCTGTGGCCGATGATGTACATCAGTTTTCGCCATCCAGCGACGCGATAATTAGTGCTGATGCCTTAAAGGATTTGCCGCGTTTTATAAACTTCTCCAAAGCAGCCTTAAAGATTGTATACGCTTCTATTGTTATTTCCTTCCTTTATAATGTGGTGGGTTTGTCCTTTGCCGTTACAGGTCATTTAAGTCCGCTCTTTGCAGCTGTTCTTATGCCGCTCAGCAGTGTGTCGGTAGTGGTGTTTACCAGCGTAAGTGTTATGCTGGCCGGCAGGCGACGAAGACTCTAAGGTTTTCAAGAGTGTTAAAGGGAGATATCAGTCCTATATTAATAGTGTATGATCAAAATCTATTTATTAGGCAGATGATGATAAGAAATGCGCAACGAATACAAGTATTGACTAAAAAAACTAAAAAGTGTTAAACAATCATATTGCGCTGATTGTCTATAAGGCGACCGAACAAGGTAGAATCAAAATAACAAATAAGATCTTAAAATCTTAAATTGTTATTACATTTGTTCGTAAAGCATCTGTGGACATGGAGATAATCATATTACTTGTTGTAGCCAGCTTGTGTGTGGCCCTTATTTTTTTAGGCCTGTTTGTGTGGGCTGTTAAGTCGGGGCAGTACGATGATGATTACGCACCATCGGTTCGCATATTATTTGACCGGCAGGACGAGAAAAAAAAGACAGATAATAAAATTCACAATAACAGTAAGGTGGATGAGCAGACCAAGGCCTGACTAATGCTTTGCTGATGATTGTAAAATGTAGAACAGATGAAGCAAGAGACCTTCTACTACGACAACAGGATTGTCAAATATTTTATGTATGCCACCGTCACGTGGGGATTAATAGGCATGGCTGCCGGGGTGTTAGCCGCCCTGCAGATGGCCATGCCAATTTTTAACTTCGAGCTGGAGTACACCACATTTGGTAGGTTACGTCCGATACACACCAATGCCGCTATTTTTGCCTTTGTAGGTAATGGTATTTTTACGGCCGTTTATCATTCCATGCAGCGCCTGCTGAAAACACGAATGTACAGTGATTTACTCAGTTACGTACATTTCTGGCTGTGGCAACTTATAATAGTGTTAGGTGCCCTTAGCCTCGCCCTGGGCTTTACCACCGGTAAGGAATATGCAGAGCTGGAATGGCCCATTGATATACTTATTGCCGTGGTATGGCTCATGTTTGGATGGAACATGTTTGGCACCATTATCAAAAGGAGGGTGAAGCACTTGTATGTGGCCATTTGGTTTTACCTTGCTACTTTCATCACGGTTACATTATTGCATGTTGTTAATTCGGTGGAGCTGCCCGTTACTTTTATGAAGAGTTACTCGTGGTATGCCGGTGTGCAGGATGCTTTGGTGCAGTGGTGGTATGGCCACAATGCCGTGGCCTTCTTCCTCACCACGCCCTATTTGGGGCTTATGTACTACTACATCCCCAAGGCCTCCAACCGTCCGGTGTATTCCTACAGATTATCCATTGTTCACTTTTGGTCTTTCCTTTTTATCTATATCTGGGCAGGGCCTCATCACCTTCTGTATACGGCATTGCCCGAATGGGCGCAGTCGCTGGGTACGGTATTCTCGCTGATGCTGTTGGCACCCTCATGGGGGGGTATGCTCAACGGTCTCTTAACATTGAGAGGGGCCTGGGACAAGGTGCGCGAAAGTGCTACGCTGAAATTTTTGGTGGTGGCGGTTACGGCCTATGGAATGGCAACCTTTGAAGGACCCATGTTATCGCTTAAAAATGTGAATGCCATCAGTCACTTCACCGACTGGACCGTGGCTCATGTGCATGTGGGCACCTTGGGTTGGAATGGCTTCCTTACATTTGGAATGCTTTACTGGCTGGTACCCCAATTATTCAAAACCAAGCTTTACTCCGAGAAGCTGGCCAACGCACATTTCTGGATCGGAACGCTGGGTATTCTTTTCTATGCCATACCCATGTACTGGGCAGGCCTTACGCAGAGTCTGATGTGGAAAGAATTTACCGAGGAGGGCTTATTGGCATATCCTAACTTTTTGGAAACGGTAACTCAAATACGTCCCATGTATTATATGCGTGCCTTTGGTGGATTAATTTATCTGTTGGGTGCAGTGCTGATGGGTTTTAATCTTTGGAAGACAGCGGCGGGTGGCAAAATGGCAGCCAACGAAGAAGCAACGGCTGTTGTTGAAGATATTACCAAAGGGAGTAAAGGTGAGAAACCCCATGGATGGCTGGAGCGTAAACCGGTGCAATTCATTATAATTTCGCTTATTACAGTACTCATCGGTACCTTTGTAGAGCTGATACCAACCTTCTTGATTAAAACCAATGTGCCTACCATTAGTAGTGTTAAGCCCTACACACCTTTAGAGCTGGAGGGACGCGATATTTATGTGCGCGAGGGTTGCTATAATTGTCACTCGCAGATGGTAAGGCCATTCCGGTCTGAGACCGAGCGTTACGGAGAATACTCCAAAGCTGGCGAGTTTGTTTATGATCATCCTTTCCAGTGGGGTTCCAAACGAACAGGTCCCGATCTGGCGCGCGAAGGGGTGATGACGGGTAAGATCTATAAGCCTGATGCCTGGCATTATAATCATATGCTGGATCCGCAAAAGCTGAATGAAAATTCCATTATGCCTAAATATCCCTGGCTGATTGATGATGATATAGACCTTTCGGTACTGCCTGCCAAGATACGCGCCATGCAAACGCTGGGGGTACCTTATCCCGAAGGTTATGATGAAGAGGCTGTAGAGGCCTATTATCAGCAGGCTGATAAGATAGTGAACGGATTACAGGCTGCTGGCATCGAAACAACCCGTGATAAGGAAATCATTGCCTTAATTGCCTACCTGCAGCGCCTGGGTACCGACATATATAAAACGGCACCCGTAGAGAATGAACAATAATAGTATCTCTTATCCTGTTTTGGCGGGATATGGGGCGATTAAAAAACGATAGCGATGAAACTGGTAAGACATTATTTGGAGTCCATAGCGGGGGTGGAGATCTATCCCATCATCTCCTTCTTTATCTTCTTCACCTTTTTTATAGTGGTGACAGTGATGGTCATTCGTATGAAAAAGGAGTACATTGATGAGGTGGCCAATTATGCAACTGATAAGGCAGATGAGCTTCCGCCCTTAATTGATAATCATGAGGTATAACCCACAGACTTTCTTTTATGGATATAAATAAAAAACAGCAGGATACACCTGAAATAGATCCCTTAACCAACGATAAATTTGTGCCGCATCATGAGTTCGACGGGATTCGTGAGCTAGCCAATAATCCGCCTTGGTGGCTCACCTTCATTTTTATATTTTCAATATTGTTTGGTTATGTTTATCTGGCCAAGTACCATTTTTATGGGGATGGCGATTTGCAGATTGAAGAATACGAGAAGGAGATGCTGGCTGCCAATCCAGTTGAAGAAGAAGCTAGTGAAGGAGGCATCACAATTGCTATGGAGGACATTGACTTTACGGTGCCCCTGGCCGATGCTGCCGGACTGGATAAAGGAGCCAAGATTTATAAGACTAACTGCGCCGTGTGCCACCTGGCTGAGGGGCAAGGACTTGTAGGGCCTAATCTCACCGATGAGTACTGGATACATGGGGGCAGCTTTGAGGATATTGTACGAATTATTAACAACGGAGTGGTGGAAAAAGGTATGATAGCATGGAAAGGCCAGTTGTCAGATAAGCAGATTCATCAGGTAGCCAGTTACTTAACCACCTTGGTCGGCACTAATCCGCCCAACCCTAAGGATCCGGAAGGGGAGAAGTACATCCCCGAATGATAAATCGAAAAAGCGGTGAACTGAAAAACTGGTTAAAGGATAAACCTGCAAAAAAATGATGTATGTATACTTATGGTTTTGAGAAATTGGAGGTTTGGCAATTGGCACGGAGACTTGTTAAAGATATTTATGTCACTACGCATTCTTTTCCGGAGAGCGAAAGATATGGTTTAACAAATCAGTTGAGGCGAGCTTCTGTTTCTATCTCTTCAAATATTGCCGAAGGTAATAGCCGTTCATCATCGAAAGACAGAGCCAGATTCATCGAGATAAGTTATTCAAGTCTCACGGAAGTACTTAATCAGCTAATATTAGCAAATGATCTATCTTTTATCGCCGAACAGGAGATTCTTGATTATCGACGTAAAATTGACGAACTGGCTAATAAGATAAATTCGTTCCACAAATCAATAGTTGCTATTTAATCAGTTCATCGATTCTCCAGCTTACCAATTCATCAGTTTATCAATTAACCAATTTCTCAACTCTCCAACCCAAAATAAAATGACGAACCACCCAGATAAAGACTTTCGCGATCGCATTGTCACTATGAACCAGGAGGGGCGGCGCAATTGGGTGTACGCCAATCAGCCCAAGGGTAAGTACTATACGGCGCGTACGATTGTGGGGCTCGTATTGCTGGTTTTTCTGTTTGCTGCACCGCATATACGCGTGGCCAATGGTGAGCCTTTACTGCTCTTTAACATCCTGGAGCGTAAGTTTGTACTCTTCGGTGTGGTCTTCTGGCCGCAGGATTTTCACCTCTTTGTCATAGGGCTTATCACCATCATTATCTCCATCGTTACCTTTACGGTGGTGTATGGGCGTATCTGGTGCGGGTGGACCTGTCCGCAGACTGTTTTTATGGAGATCGTATTCCGGCGTATCGAATATTGGATAGAGGGTAGTGGTGATCAGCAACGCATACGTGCCAAAGGAGAAGATACTTTCGATCGGGTATGGCGCTCTTTCTTAAAGCATTTTATTTTTATTATTATATCGTGGGCCATAACACATACCATGCTGGCCTATATTGTAGGAGCCGATACAGTGCATGACTACATTATTGGTTCGCCCGGCGAAAACCTGAGTGTATTCATTGCCATCATGGTTTTTACGGGGGCTTTTTACTTCGTCTTCGCTTACTTTCGCGAGCAGGTATGTTCTTTGGTATGTCCTTACGGGCGTTTGCAGGGCGCTTTGCTGGATAACAACACCCTGATGGTAACCTACGATTTTAAACGCGGCGAGCAAAGGGCACCCATGCGTAAAGGTGAGGATCGACAGGCATCCGGAAAAGGTGATTGCGTAAACTGTCATAAGTGTGTGGCAGTGTGTCCTGCGGGTATTGATATACGCAATGGTATTCAGTTGGAGTGCATTAACTGCACCGCCTGCATGGATGCCTGTGACAGTACTATGCGGCGTTATCAACTGCCCGAGGGACTCATTCGTATCACCTCGCAGAATAATATTACCAATGGTACTTCCTTTAAATGGACGCCCCGTATTATCGCGTATACAAGCCTTACAGTGGCACTTATAGGGGTGCTGGTTGTGCTTTTTACCCTGCGTTCCAGCTACGAAACCACTATACTTCGCGTGCAGGGTTCCTTGTACCAGAAGCTCGATGAGGGGCATTATTCCAATATCTATAATTATAAGATTGTGAATAAAACTGATAACGAAGGAGACCTGAGTATTCGACTGATTTCACCCAAGGGTAGTGTAGAGTTGGCAGGCAACAATATGCAGGTTAAGAAACAGGAGAAAATACAGGGAGCCTTCCTGATTAAATTGCATGAAGAAGAACTGGAGGGTAGCAGTACCGGGGTGGTACTGGGGGTATACAATGGTAATGAGTTGATCGAAACCATTCATACCACCTTTGTGGGGCCCAATAGAATCAATAATAAGCGTAATTAAAAAGAACAGACCATGAAATTTAACTGGGGACATGGAATTGTAGTCGTTATTGTGGCTGGAGTGCTGGGGTTACTTAGCCTGATGTTTATCACGACACGCCAGCGCATTGATATGGTAACAGACGACTACTACCCGAAGGAGTTGAAATATGAAGATCAGATAAGCAAGATAAAAAATTACAAGGCCTTGGCGAAAAAGGTGACAGTAGAGCAGAAGGGTGGCGTGCTGATCACCTTTCCTGATAATATCGCCGATGCAGATGATATCAAAGGGAGTGTGCATTTATACCGTCCATCGGATAAGAGCCTGGACATTGAAATGCCTGTGAAGCTCAACGAGGCTTATCGCATGCTTTTGCCGCTTGAAGCCTTTAAAAAGGGTAAGTACGAAGTAATTATAGAATGGCAGGCCAATGGGCAGCCTTATCTCACCAGGCAAGTCTTATATATCGATTAAGCATTATGTACATATTGGAAGGTTTTATTTTCGGATTTTTGGGAAGCCTGCATTGTGTAGGTATGTGTGGCCCTTTAGCCCTGGCCTTGCCTTTGCCTGTCAACACGGCTCTGCGAAAGGTTGTAGGAGCGCTACTTTATAATGTTGGCCGTGCTTTCACCTACGGCCTTTTGGGACTTATCTTCGGCATTTTAGGGGCCGGACTTAAGCTTTCCGGTATTCAACAGTGGGTATCTATCGCCTGTGGTGTGATCATGATCCTGTCGGTGATATTGCCGGGGGTGATTAAGATGCCCAAATCAGGAAATAAGCTGTCGTCAACCATCTATACCAAGCTTAAAAACAAAATTGGCGCCTCCCTCAATCGCAAACGCTTAAGCAACCTGCTGGTAATTGGTGTATTAAATGGATTTCTACCCTGCGGACTGGTTTATGTGGCCATATCACGAGCCCTTACCTCGGCTTCGATAAGCGATAGTATATTATTTATGGTGGCCTTTGGGCTGGGTACACTGCCGCTGATGTTTGCCGTGGCGTATTTTGCCAATATTATCAAAAGTCGCTTTTTACACCGATTGCGGCGTACCATACCCGTTTTTATCATCCTGCTGGGCATCTTATTCATCCTGCGTGGCATGAATCTGGGTATTCCAAATATTAGCCCGGCTTTTAGTGATAAAACACAGGAAGTTGAGTGTTGTCACTAATCCAATATGTGGTTTTTGATATCTTTTTTTACCTAATATTGCTTTCTGCTTTAACAAATCACTTACCTTTGTTGCGATTTGGTTCATAAGGCACCTACCGGTGTTATATGATGAAAATGGGAATGCCGTGACCTGTCAGTAGACAGGAATTCGGCAACAGTTTCCGCTGCTGTGATTTCCGATGGGTAATAGTAAACCATCAACTGCAATCAACAAGGCCACTGTCAAAAAAAATGATGGGAAGGCGATTGCAGGGAATAAGTCAGAAGACCTGCCAAAGATTATTCAATTGTTCGTGCCATTCGGAATAAATGCAGGACGATACTACCTTGGTGTATTGCCGCTTCTTTTCCTTTTGTCAGAGCAGTGTTAACAAGCTGAATGTGTGAGATGAGGTGTCAACTGTTACTATGGTTTTTTGTTTGGTCGTTGCCGTTACTGGCCGATGACGAAGTGCGCGATTCGGTTAAAGTACAAGAGGTGGAAATTACAGCTTCGCGTTTAAAACATTTTGCCGTAACCGACAAAGTTGAGCAAGTGGATATCCTTGCTATTCAGCGATATGCTGCGCAAGATATCGGTGCGCTCTTGCAAAAAACTTCCTTAATTAATATTCAATCCAATGGTGGCGCTGGTGCTTTAACAACAGCTAGTATTCGCGGGGCAGCATCTAACCAAACATTGGTAACCTGGAATGGATTACCCTTGAATTCGCTTACGACAGGTGCCAGCGATTTATCAACGATATCGGCTGGCGGTTTTAACGATGTAAGGCTTACCTATGGCGCAGCAGGTTCACTTTATGGGAGTGGCACCATGGGGGGTGTTATTGAGCTTTCGAATCAGCCACGTTGGCAAGAAGGCCTAAAAATATCGGTTTCCAACGAGTTGGGAAGTTATTTAGACCATTCCTATGCTAGGGAGATGAATTCAAGTACCACCAGTAAGGGCGATTTTAAATGGTTATCTAGTTACAAAGGAAATCTTCGGGTACAAGCATCCAATCGTACATTATCCTATGCGGGGCAAGTCTTTTATCAGGATGCAAAGAACAACTTTAATTACATTGATGACTTCGATCATGGCCAACCTACAGAAACTTCACAGCATAACAGGAGTGAGGTGTTTGGTACGCTGCATAGCTTGTATTGGCAAGCCGGTAAAAACCTATTTGATTTTGGTGCCTGGTACCAGGTCAAAGAAAAAGAGTTACCAGGATTGATGGGTGTTGGGGCTCCCATTAGTCATCAAACTCAAAAAGATTCAACCCTTAAACTATATGTAGGTTGGAAAAGGTTAATACGTAATTTCCGACTAGAGGGCAAGGCTGCATATATTTACGATTTTATCCGTTATACCGATAAGGATAATGCCGATAGTGAGTCTTTCAAAATTTTCTCAGAAATAGCTGCCAAGTCTTGGTTTGCCGATCTAAGTACACGTTGGTATGTCAATGATAATTTGAGTGTTGATGTAAATGGTCGCTATAGTTATTTAAAGGCCATCACTGCTAATTATGCCAGCAATATTGTGGAACATGAAGGACGGCTGAATGCCGCAATCAAGTATTCGCCCGAGATTGGTGTCTTTATTGCGACCGTTGGTAAAGACTGGTGTAGCTCAGAATCTGATGAGGTTAAACAGCCAATTTATGAAAATGGAGAAATAGCAGAATATGAAATAATTGAGAACAGTCTACCCAATCCACCCCTCATGTTTTCACTAAGTGGTAAAATTATAATTTCTCCGCAATGGCTGGCTGCTCGAGGAAAGGTGGCAACCCATTTTCGTCGCCCTACCTTTAATGATCGTTATTGGAAGCCGGGGGGTAATCTGTCACTGAAACCGGAAGAAGGCTTTAATTATGAGGTGGGATTTGAAATGTTTGAGCAGAAGACCAACTGGGGTAGTATTGGTGCGGATTTAGCCTTTTATCGGGCAAGCAACAATGAATCAATCGCCTGGAAACCGAGCAGCAATGGTCTGTGGATGCCGATTAATACAAACGCTATCATTTCACAAGGTTTTGATGTCAGCGCAAGCCATCGTTTGCAGATCGGAAATCACCAAGTAAGGAATAGGATCATATACGGATACAACGACGCCTATGATAATAACTCAGAAAGTGCTGGCTATAAAGAAACGCTTGGTTATCGACCCAAGCACACTTTTAAGTTTATTTCTGATTTTATTGCTTCTCAATGGAATGTGGGTGCCATGTTGTATTCTCGTTCCCAATGTAATACGTGGGAAGGACGAGAAGTAGAAGCCTACGCGCTGGTTGATGTAAACACCGCTTATACCATAGACCGAGCCGTAATTGATATTGGGTTAATGGCTCGCGTCGAAAATATTTTCGATACGTCTTATCAATTGGTATGGGCTTACCCAATGCCGGGCAGGGCATATTATTTGACTGTAAATTTTATTTTCTAAATTTTATACATGATGAAAAAGGTTTTGAGACTTTTACCATTTTTCCTGATGGCAGTAATGTTTTTTTCTGCCTGTTCAGATGATGATGATGTAGTGACTCCGAAAGTAAGCAGTATTTATGTGCTTAACGAAGGAAATGACAATGGTTCCATCTCAATCATTGATGAGAACAATGAAGTAACCAACAACTATTTTGAAGAGGTGAATGGATTGCCCCTAGGGAAAATGCCGCAGTCAATGGCTGCCAATGATACGCATGTTTTCATCGTTGTAACTACCCAATCAGGGGCAGGATATGTGGAAGTTCTAGATAAGGAAACATTTAAACATGTTGCCCTTATAGAAGGCTTCTCTTATCCTCGTGAAATTGTTTTGATGGATGGAAAGGCTTATGTATCAAACGGAACAGGTGCTGATGGGAATTATGCCCGAAAAGCTAATGAAATCTATCCGATTAACCTGATGACTTTTGAAAAAGGTGAAAAGATTAACGTTGGTGCAGGACCAGAAAAAATGGTTGTTGTTAAAGGGAAATTGTATGTGGCCAACAGCGGAGGTTGGTCAAACGATGATAATACAGTAACCGTTGTAGATACATCCAATGATCAAGTCATCGAAACCCTAACAGTGAAGTCGTGCCCCAAGGATATGGTGGTGGATGCAAATGGTGATATTTGGGTTTATTGTGGTGGAGTACCTAATTATGCAAACTGGCCAGATGTAAGCTATACCAATGCGGGTGTTTCTAAAATTAATGTTGTATCCAGTGAAGTCACCTCATGGGATCTTGCTGCATCAAATGGTGCCGTTAAAACCATTGCCGCAAGTAAAAATGGAACAACTATCTACTATGTTTCCGATGCCCTCTATGCCATGGACATTACTGATACCGAGTTGCCAAGTGTTAAATTTATTGATGAAACATATTATGGCATTGACGTTCACCCCATAACGGATGACCTATGGCTGTGTAAAGAAGTTGATGCGACAACTCCCGGAACGGTGTTTGTCTATTCCAATTCAGGCGAAAAGAAAAATGAGTATGTAGTGGGGGCAATGCCTAACTCAACTTTATTTGCGTATTAAAACATTGATCTCACTCACGATGATTAGTGTGTAAGCAATTTTTCAAAGGTCGGCATTAGCCGGCCTTTTTCAATGCTGTTAATTTGTAAGTCTATGATTATAATACTGATATAGGGGAGAGGGCAAGTCTTCTTTGCCCTAAGTCTAAAAATCTAAGTGTCTATTGAATAATATTTAAAAAAGGAATAATATCTTTGGTAGCTTTAATTACACGTTAATATTTTGTAAGGCATAAAATAAATTAGATATATGAAGAATTTAATTGCAGCTGCAGGGCTGGCTCTTGGTTTGGGGCTAACAGGTTGTGGCGATGTGAATATTTACAAGCTGGAAGAGCATCAGGGTGCTTTTATTGTTAATGAAGGCAATGAAAAAAGTTCGATAAGCTATTATAATTACGAGCGCGAGGAGTGTAGCAATAATATTTATCAGGAGCGTAACAACGGTGCCGACATTGGCGCTGGTGCTACTCAGATTGCCATACGTCGAAATGCTGATTTCCCAGAAGGACTGGCTTTTGTGACCCTGCCGGCTGACAATAGTATTGCTAAAATTGATCTGAACGGTTATTTAAATGCTGGTAGTATTACTGATTTTACCGCGCCGCGAGATATTCTGGTAGTCAACGAATCACAAATGTTCGTGGCACACAATGCAGCAAGTGTAAGTCTTTACGACTACACCAACAATACGGTGGAGGGTACTTTTGACGTAGCTGCTCATCCGCAGAAGCTCATCTCAGCGGGTAAGTACCTATATGTTGCCTGTTCTGGCGACGAAACCGGTGCCAAAGTGGTAGTTATCGACATGAGTAATGCCATGGTCGTGTCTACCATTGACCTGAATTATAACAACCCCATTGATATGGTGGTGGACATCGATCGTAACGTGTGGGTGTATTGCTCAGGCGATGAGCAGGCGCTGGTTAAGTTGGAGCGTACCCTTATTAATGAGGAACCTTATGTAGCTCACGAAGCGCATGACTTTATGTTGGGTGTGAAGAAGAATGAGCTGGATAATCCTTTGACCATTTCGCGGGATGGACGCACGCTTTATTATGTATATGATTACCTTGTCTCCAAGTCAGTTTACATTGAAGCTGGTGAGGACATGACGCCCGAGAACTCAGCTGTAGTGGGTGATTACAGCGCTGAGGCTTTTAACGGCATTGACTGGGATTCGCGTACCGGACGCATTATGGCACTTACTGCTGATGGTCACTTGGTTATCTTAAAAAAGCAGGATGAAGGCTGGAATAACCAAGAGGAATATCCTGTGGGAGATCAACCGCGCATGAGTGCCTTTAATTTTTAATGGATAACTTATCAATTGTCGGGTGACAAGGGTAAATAATTGTTAATTTCATCCTCCTTCACTACGGGGTACTCCTCTTTTGAAAGGAAGAGAGTGTTATAAACCCTTCCCCTCCTGAATTTTAGGAGGGGTGCCGATAGGCGGGGAGGTTTTAAAAAAATGATCTAGCCTTTGTGTTTTTCTACAAATGATTTGTGGCAGACGATATAGCGCTCATGGGCTCCAATGCCTATGGATTCACCTTTCTTATTGAGCATGGCCACATCAAAAAATAGCTTTTTATCTTCCAGAAATTTAAGGTGAGCGCGACAAATAAGTGTCTCCCCGGCTTGTGCCGGATGTAAGTGCCGTACATTCATTTCAGTGCTTACCGTATCGTAACCAATGGGCAAGCTTGGATGAATAAGCTCAACGCAGCACTGCTCCATATACACAATTATGGCAGCCGTGGAAATAAAAGGCACCTGACCTGTTTTTAACGACGTGGCCAAATCACTCTTTTGTACTATAATATCTTTCTCTATCTGGCTACCTACGGATAAGTTATAATTAACAGGATGCCCTCCTTTATGTTTCTTGTCGCAGTCTGATTTCATGGCTTTTGGGTCTTTGCATTCAATTTACTTCATTTTTTAAAGTAAATAAAGGGGTGCTTTCAAAAAAAAGCGAACCCTCGTATCGAAGGTTCGCCAGCGTATCTTGTGGATTTTTTTTATTTAAAATTCAGAGGTGAAGTGAAACTTAATATTTTTAAAATTACTCTCCGCCATTTGCAGCATGTAGGCAGAATCGGCCATAAACACATCGCGTCCAAACTTATCCTTCGCCATGTATTGCAGCTTACGCTTCTTAAAATCATTCAGCTGCTCTTTGTCATCACTCTCCAGCCAACATGCTTTGTACAGATTAATGGGCTCGTAGCGACATTTGGCACCGTATTCGTGAAGCAAGCGGTATTCAATCACTTCAAACTGTAGTGCACCCACCGTTCCAATCACCTTGCGTCCGTTGAACTGACTGACAAAAAGCTGAGCCACACCTTCATCCATCAGTTGGTCGATGCCTTTTGCCAACTGTTTTGATTTCATGGGGTCGGCATTCTCAATGTATCGGAAGAGCTCAGGTGAGAAGCTGGGCAGTCCCTTATAATGAAGTTTCTCGCCGGAAGTGAGTGTATCGCCAATCTTGAAGTTACCACTGTCGGGAATACCCACAATATCACCCGGATAGGCTTCTTCAATAATGGATTTCTTCTCGGCCATAAAGGCGGTAGGGCTCGAGAATTTCATGTTCTTACCCTGTCGTACATGCAGATAGTTGGTGTTACGCATGAATTTTCCCGAGCATACTTTAAGGAAGGCCAAGCGGTTACGGTGGTTAGGATCCATGTTGGCATGTATCTTAAACACAAAACCGGTCATCTTTTCTTCACGCGACGCAACCATGCGCTCCTCGGCCTGTGAGGGCTGTGGTGAAGGGGCTATCTCCAGAAAACAGTGCAGTAGTTCGCGTACACCAAAGTTATTCAGGGCGCTACCAAAAAATACGGGTGCCACCTGGGCATTGAGGTAGGTTTCAGATTCAAATTCGGGATACACGCCGTTAACCAGCTCCAGCTCCTCACGAATTAAAGCGGCTGAGTCATCTCCAATTTGAGCCTCCAGAGCCGAATCGTTAAGGTCTTTTATGGCAATGCCTTCTTCCAGTACCTGCTTATTGGGCTCAAACAAGTAAAGACTCTCATCAAATAAGTTATACACACCTTTAAAGTCAGGGCCATTGCCGATGGGCCAGCTTAGGGGGCGCACCTTAATTTTTAACTCTTCCTCAACCTCGTCCAGCAGGTCGTAAGGATCTTTACTGGGACGATCCATTTTATTGATAAACACAATTACCGGTGTATTACGCATGCGACACACCTCCATTAGTTTACGTGTTTGGGCCTCAACACCTTTAGCCGCATCTACCACAATAATTACGCTGTCAACCGCCGTTAGTGTGCGAAAGGTATCTTCGGCAAAATCCTGGTGACCCGGCGTATCCAGGATGTTCACTTTGTAACCATTGTATTCAAAACCCATTACGGAGGTAGCCACCGAGATACCGCGCTGTTTTTCAATTTCCATAAAATCGGAGGTGGCTGTTTTCTTTATCTTGTTGGATTTGACGGCACCTGCCACGTGAATAGCGCCACCAAATAGCAGCAACTTCTCTGTTAAAGTAGTCTTACCGGCATCGGGGTGACTGATGATGGCAAAGGTACGTCGTCTGTTTACTTCTTCAATAAAACCCATTTGCTATATTTTTGCGAGCTGCAAAGTTAAACATTCGAGGCAAAAACGTGTTTACCCAATAAAAATTTGTGTAATTAAAATTAAAGGTCTTTTTTGCGTTAGTTTGATCGTTATTTTTATTTTTTACTTCCGGATCAATGTCGGAAAGCGACAGAATTATAAACACTTATAAGAAGAATACAGTATGGGATGGACGAATTATCATGGACATTGTGAATATTGCGACGGACAAGGCAAGATAGAGGACTATATTACCACGGCCATCGATCTAAAGATGCACGCCCTTGGCATATCGTCACACGCCCCGCTGCCCTTCCCAACGGATTGGAATATGCCGGGGTACCGCCTATCTTCTTACCTCAAAGAGGTAGATTACCTGCGGGAAAAGTACAGCGAAGAGATTACCGTTTATAAGTCGCTCGAGGTTGATTATATTCCCGGGTTAGCATCGCCCTCATCTAAAATGGTGCAGGACGCCAAACTCGATTACACAGTGGGATCGGTGCATTTTGTCGGTCAGCTGCACAATGGTGATTACTGGTCGGTGGATGCGCCGGTAAACGAATTTGAGCAGGGACTGGAGGAGACTTTTGTGGGCGATATTAAGGCGGCTGTCTGTCGTTATTATGCCTTACAGCGTGAGATGCTGCAGGAAGGAACGCCTGATATAATTGGCCATATGGATAAGGTGAAGATGCACAATAAGGCGCTGCATCTGTTTGATGAGCAAGCAGCCTGGTATATTGATGAAGTGCACAAAACGCTGGAGCTGGCCAAAGAGAAAAATGTTATTGTGGAGATTAATACTAAGGCCTATTACCGCGATGGTCAATTGTTTCCGGGTCCTGAACATTTTGCTGCCATTAAGGCGATGGATATTCCGATTACTATTAACAGTGATGCCCATCGAGCCAATAAGTTGGATAACGCTTTTGCTGATGTTGCCACTCTGCTGCTTGAGGCCGGTTTCACGCATTTGCGCGAACTTATCGACGGTCAGTGGTGCGATGTAGCTTTTAGTACCGAGGGTATTGAAATGCCCGTAAGCATACAGTAGGCTGAAACTGTATGCTTGAATAAAAGGGCTTTTATAAGTCATCAGATGGCTTAATAATGAATAAATTCATTTGGTCATCCGATGACTTGTGTTTATGATCTACTTGTGAGTGTTTGATGCTCAAACTCTTGAAATTCCTTTTCAAGCTGCTCCAGGAGATCTTTTTTTTCTGTTTCATCCAGGAAAGAATATCCAATGGTGTTAAATACTATTTCCTTTACTTGAGTATATTTTATATCTGGCACATAGCTTACCAGCATCATGTATTGATTAATTAGATTGGTGCGCAGCACGCCCTCATCGTCCGTGGCGATGCATACAGGTATTCCGTGTTTAAGGTATTCTCCCACCGGATGGTTATGAGCTGTTGTTTCAAGGATCACCGCATTACTTTCCAGATTAATTTCTATGGCACAGTTGTTTTCCTTCATAAAATCCAGGATGCCAAGGTAGTCGTTCTCTGACTTGAGATCTACACCATGACCGATTCTGGAGGCGCGTGCTGTTTTCAAGGCATCATTAATATGATAGGTAAGGTCCTCTGCCTGAGTATCGCCCTTGCCCAATACTAATTCGCCGGCATGAAGCGCAATTTTTACATTAGGATATTTATCGCTTAGGTAGCGAAACATGGCCATGTGTGTTTTGTAATTACGCAGTGCATTAATATTGTCTTCCGGTGCCACAAAGTTAACGCCTACCAGCTGATCGCTAAGTGCGGCTGCCTCAAAGGCCAGGATAAGATGACCAAAAATCTTGGCCTGATTGGAAGAAACGCGCACGCCATAGGTTTGAAATTTAAGTGCCACCCCATGTTTATCCGTGCGACCGTGGTAGCTGTCAATTGAATCGGCATAGGCCTGTGCCCATTTATCCATGTCTTTATTAATAAAATACTGGTAGTAATCATCGAGCTTCAGGTGTAAAGCGCGTGTGTCGTCAATCCAGGCCTGCTTGTCGGCAAATTGTGCCACACTGTCTTGAATATTGGGCACACGTATCATGCTCTCGATATAGGCAATGTTATCCTTTGCCGCTCGTTTGCATATGGCCGACAGTAGCAGGGCTTCGTTGCCCACAAAGGCCGCTTTAAACTTAGAGAAGGTGCTGAAAAACTGTTCCCGACCGTCCTTATTGTGTGCCTTATGATTGCGCACTGACCAGTTGTCGATAATGGAATCTTTATAGTTGGGATTTTGCTGCAGGAGGGCATTAATTAGCAATGCATCATTATCATGGGCAGCCTCCTTTTTATTGGCATATAGCTGATAATCGTGGGGGTTGATGTAACAGCTGTCGCGCAGGGCAAGTAATATGTACTCCTCGGCATAGGGGGTGCCACTGGCATGGTGATGTATGTCACCACCCTTGGGCATTAGCGTAAAAAATGACTGAAGGGCGTCTGCATCAGTTTTGATGTTTTCAAAGTGCTTGTTGAGATCGTTTTCAAACTGCTTTTTATTTCCAAAGGAGCATGATGTAAGCAATAAAACAATGAGGGTAGAGGATAGGATTCTCATAAAATTAAATTTACTTTTTTGCGTCAATTGTTACACATTTAACATTATGGTGTAAATATAGTTAACTTTATTTGTTTGGGATAGTAACACCCAAGTGAAGTAAATGTTTACGAAGGCTGCTTGGCTAGGCTCTCGCAATAATAAAGCTTTTAATAAGTTGAAGTCTTGAATAGGTGAATTGTGAAATTCGTAGAAAAGAAGAAGAGGATTTCTATGATGGTTTATCGCTACTCGTAATGCGGAACTGATGCGCTTATTAAAGGTTTAGATATGAGGAGTAACAAGTAGTAAGTTCTGAAAGATCCGTTTAATTAAGTATATAGGGAACGGTTCTTTATACGCACCTTACAAAAGAGAACCGTTCCCAAGAACTTATTGTATTTATAGGCCTTAGTATTCCCTGCTTAGTATTGCCAATTAAAATGCTTTTTGCTATAAATATTCTAAATTTGTTTTTTTTATAAAAATTGGCATTCGTGAAACATTTAGAATTAGAAGAAGTATTAATTAAGTTGGCTAAAGATAATGAGGCCTCATTGGAGGAACTCTTTAACTATTATTATCCCAGATTATATAGTTTCTCAAAATCCTTTCTAAAGTTTGACGAGGGTATTGATGACATCTTACAAGAAGTTTTCGTGAAAATATGGCAAAAAAGGAAGAGCATCAATTCTGCAAATACTTTTAATTCGTACATCTTTACCATTACGCGAAACTTGCTCTTGAATGAATTGAGGACGCGTCTTAATAATGAAAACTTAAAAGAGGAAGTTAAAAGACTGTCCCTTGCATCGGAATATTCTTCTGTTGACCAAATTGAGTACAGCGAATTAAGGAAAAAAACAAATCAATTAATTGAAGAACTACCAGAGCGGCAAAAAGAAATATTTGTTTTAAGTCGTACCGAAGGTTTAACACATAAAGAGATTGCAGAAAAATTAGGGATAACAACCAAAACTGTTGAATATCACATATCCCTTGCTATTAGATATATAAAAGAAAATCTTAAAAGCTACGGGGTGGTGGCAATGCTTTATTTTTATCTTTTTTTCTAATTTTTTCAATTTCTCACTAGGGATAGACTTTTTTGCTGTGTATTAAGTACAGACGAGCATAAAGTATGAAAAGTTTATTCAAGAAATATTATCATTCAACACTACGACCCGATGAATTTTCTGAACTGTCAGAATTACTAACTGATAAACAGAAAGAGTTGTCCATTTCAGGTTTAATGAAAGGTTTCTGGGACAATGAAATGAATGATGTAGATGTACCACCTCGAAAAAATCCATTACTTTTTAATAGAATTAAGGAAGCCATATGGATAGAGCGGAATAAAATTGCGCAAAGAAAAATACGAATTTATAGTTGGACTGTAAGTGTAGCTGCTGTTGTGGTTGTAGCTTTATTTATTAGTAACATTATCTTCTATCAGCAGGTTGATCCCCACAAATATGCTTCACAGCTGCAAATACTATCGACACCTTTTGGAGCCAAAACAAATGTTGATTTACCCGATGGCTCACGAGTCTGGCTTAATTCTGGTTCAACCATCACTTATCCAGTGAAGTTTGGCAAAAGCAGATCATTATCTTTGTCAGGGGAAGCCTTCTTTGACGTAAAAAAAAGTAATAGCCCTTTTATTGTTTCTACCCCAGATGGAGATGTGGTTGTTAAAGGAACATCATTTAACGTGAAAGCATACCCTGAAGACGGGATTTATGAAACTACCCTTATTGAGGGAGCCGTAGACTTCAAACCTAAAGATGAAACAGGCGTGTTATCACTAAAGCCTGGCGATCAGCTTAGGAAAACACAGGAAGGGTTTTCTATTAGGGAAGTTGATGTCAAATTGTCAACATGCTGGATGGAAGGCAAATTAATCTTTAATCGTGAACCATTTCCAACTTTAATCACAAAACTGGAGCGATGGTATAATGTGAAAATAGAATATGCGGATTCTGAACTGGATAAATTATGGTATTCAGGTGTCATTGAAATGGAGAGTATCAGTGAAGTTATGAATATGATTAGTTTATCGGCGCCAGTTACTTATAACTTCGATAAGGAAGAAAGAATTTATACACTAAAATATAAAAAGGATGCAACAAAATAATTTGCAGTACAATTTTCTATTCATGAAATGAAACACATCAACTGTAACAAAAAGAAGTGAGAACTGGAACTTCTCACTTCTTTACTCGGTTGATAAATAATCGTATTACTTATCATTTAACACTTCAAAATTATGAAAAAAATCCGATGTACGCATGGGTTGAGTCCGTGTGTCGCAAAAATGCTTAGAATTATGAAGCTCTCAGTATTGCTCATGTTACTATTCATTACAAGTGCTCTTGCTTCTGAAATCTATTCGCAAAGCACCAGCTTATCAATTAAGGTGAATAATATGAGCCTTGAAGATTTTCTGAACAAAATTGAGGAACAGAGTGAGTTTAGCTTCTTTTATAGTGGAATTATTAATGTTGAACAAAAAGTAAGTGGAGAGTATCGTGCTAAAAAAATCACTGAGATATTAGATGATGTCACAAGTGATTTAGGATTAAGGTATAAGATAATTGACAAACAGGTTATACTTTTTCCATTAAAAAGTGAGTCTGAAGCGGAAGTTCAACAAAATCAACTCATTAGAAAAGTTACAGGAAGAGTTGAGGATATTTATGGAGATCCAATACCAGGTGTTAATATTTATGAAGCAGGTAATCCGCAAAATGGAGTAATTAGTGGTATTGATGGGTCATATTCGATAGACATATCTTCTGAACTGGCAGTTGTAAGCTTTTCATTTATTGGGTTTGTAACACAAGAAATCGAAGTTGCAGGACGTAATCAGATAAATATTACCCTTGTTGAAGAAAGCATTGGATTGGATGAAGTGGTTGCTATAGGCTATGGCTATCAAAAGAAAGTTAACCTCTCGGGAGCAGTTGGTCAGCTGGATGCCAAACAAATTGAAAAGAATTTGGGAGCCAATACCAGCCAGGTGCTTCAAGGAATGATACCCAATGTTAATGTAACCTTTAGCAATGGAGGAATTAATGAGAAAGGTAATATTAATGTTCGCGGTGTCGGTTCAATAAACGGAAGTCAGCCTTTAGTTTTAATAGATGGTGTTGAGGGTGACATGAACATGATTAACCCGAAGGATATTCAATCCATTTCTGTTTTAAAGGACGCAGCATCAGCATCAATATATGGTGCGCGTGCAGCATTTGGCGTGGTATTAATTACCACAAAAACAGGTAAGCCAGGGGATGTGAAAGTTAACTATAACGCTAACTTTGGATGGAGTTCGCCTACGATCAGAACGGATAATTTTATAACCGATGGTTTGGAGTGGGCACGGCTAAGTGATAAACTTAGTTTGTTAGAAAACACAAGTACATACCTTGGATATGGAGAAGACGATTATGCCTATTTGGAAGCCAGGAAACAGGATCCGACACTTCCTTCTGTACTGATAAAGAATGTAGATGGTGTTGAGAAATACATACACTACGGAAATACCGATTGGTGGAGCTATATTTATAGTGATTCGCAACCGTCACAGGAACACACCTTTAGTATTTCAGGAGGAGCAGACAGAGTAAAGTATTATCTTTCAGGTAGGTATTATAATAGAAAAGGAATATATCGTATTAATCCAGATGTCCTAGAGTCGTATACATTAAGGTCAAAAGTAAGTGTAGACTTATCAGATGCGATAACGATTAGCAATGCAACCAATATTCATCTAAGTGAATATGATAGTCCGGCAACTAATACACGCAACATAAGTGGCAGTTCAAACCATGAAGACTGGCGAAAATACACTTTTCATGCATCACCTTTATTTAATCCAACAAATCCGGATGGTTCAATAATTATACAAGGAGCATATACCCCGAATCGTGATATTGCAGATGGAACATTTGCTGATTTGATTTATGGAAAGAGTAGGTCGCTTGAAAAGGATTATGATGTAACTAATACAACTTCGTTAAGTATAGATATTACTAAAGGCTTAACAATAAACAGTGATTATTCTTTTAGGAAAGGAAGTCCATCGAGCTGGGTAAGACTAATATCCACACCTCATACCAATCAACCTGGAGGTGAGGGAGTGACATTATATAAAGAAAACAAGCAGATCTATAAAGAATGGCAGTGGGAAAGAATGTATCAGGCTTTCAACGCCTATGCAAACTATGAGTTAAAAGCATCTGATAAGCATAGTTTCTCAGGAGTTATTGGCTTTAACCAAGAATGGCGTACCTGGAAAAGGAATATTGCAAGTAGGAATGGAAACTTGTCAGAAGATCTCAATTCTTTTAATCTTGCTACGGGTGAGAATATTACCCTTGAATCAGATGCTAACGAATGGGCTATTCGAGCTGCTTTTTATCGACTTAATTATAGTTTCGAGGATAAGTACCTGATTGAATTTAATGGGCGATTTGATCTTTCTTCTAAATTTCCGAAAAATGATCGATTGGGAGTTTTTCCATCCGCTTCGGCAGCTTGGAGGATTAGTGAAGAAAACTTCTTTGAAGGAGCAAAAAGTTACATTGATAATCTAAAGCTAAGAGCTTCTTATGGTACACTGGGAAATCAAAATGTAGGTCCCTATGATTATATTTCAACCATGGGTGTTAACCAGGGTAATTATATTTCCAATGGTGTTAAACAGAATTACTTGACAACCCCGAATCCAATATCTTCAAATTTCACATGGGAAACTTCTGAAACAATTGATTTTGGTGTTGATATTACAGCCCTAAATAATCGTTTTTCCGTGACGTATGACTGGTACCAACGCAATACTTACGATATGCTGACGCAGGGAAAGAAATTGCCATCAGTATTTGGAGCTAAAGAGCCGGATGAAAACGCTGCCGATTTGCGCACACGAGGATTTGAGTTATCACTCAACTGGAATAGTCGTTTTGCAGTTGGTAGCAGTGACTTAAATTACAGCATAGGACTGGTGTTAGCAGATTACACAACTGTTATTACAAAGTTTGATAATCCTAATGGCGATATTGAACAATTTTATGTAGGTCAGGAGGTTGGTGAAGTATGGGGTTATACTTTTGATGGCTTCTTTCAAAGCGATGATGAGTATCTGACTCACGCAGATCAGTTACGTGTTAACCGACGAATTCACGAGAATTACCTTATTAATCATCCGGTAGCAGGCGATATTAAATTTGCCGACCTTAATAGCGATGGTATCATTAGCGCAGGGGAGCGCACACTTAATGATCATGGTGATTTAAAGAGAATTGGTAATACAACTCCACGTTATACCTATGGAATTAACCTTGGAGCTGATTATGTTGGATTTGATTTCCAGGCTTTCTTTCAGGGCGTTTGGAGTCAGGATTGGTGGCCGGGGAAAGATAATGGTTACTTTTTCGGGCCTTTTTCACGTCAATATCAAAACTTCTACCCTGAAAGCATCGAGGCGAACTCATGGACCCCTGATAATAGAGATGCCTATTTCCCAAGGTTAGCTGTCTATTCTACGATAAACCAAGGGCTTGAAGGTTCACAACTTGGAGTTCCCTCCGATAGATACTTGCAGGATGTTGGATATATCCGCTTAAAAAACATAACCCTTGGATATACACTTCCAAAAAGTTGGACAAGTAAAGTAAAGCTTGAGAAAGTACGCATTTATTCTTCCGGCTCTAATCTACTAACTTTTTCCAAGTTATTTAAAAACAACCCTGATCGCACTGTTGATCCGGAGCAATTAGGCAATGGCAATGCTTATCCATTTAGTAAAACAATCGTTTTTGGTATTGACATTAACTTTTAAAACGTAGGAACATGAAAAGAGTAATATATATGTTAATAGTGGCAGTAGGGTTTATTTCTTGTAACGATAATTTCTTAGATCGTTACCCTATTGCTGAAATCGCTCCAGAAAATTCATTTAAGACGGAGCAAGATTTAAAGCTTTATACCAATAGCTTTTATAATGATTTACCATCTATTAATGATATCGTAAAAAGTGATAATATATCTGATAATGTATTATACAATGGGGTTCCGGGCGAACAGTCAGGACTTAGAATTGTACCTTCAGAAGCTGGCAGTGGTGGATGGAGTTGGAGCGACTTGCGAAAAATTAATACCTTTTTTAAGTATTATGAGCAGTGCGATAGTGAAGTAGCAAAAAGAGAATATAGTGGCGTAGCATATTTTTTCAGGGCCTGGTTTTACTTCGAAAAAGTAAAACGTTTTGGTGATGTGCCATGGTATACAGAAGTAGTAGGTAGTGGTGATACGGAACTGCTGACTAAGCCAAGAGATTCAAGAGTGCTCGTAATTGATAATATCATTGCTGATCTCGATGCTGCTATTGAAAATTTAAATGATGATAAAGCATCCGATAAAGTCACTAAGTGGGCAGCTTTGGCATTAAAGTCACGCGTGTGTCTTTTCGAGGGTACTTTTAGGAAATATCATTCTGATTTGAACTTGCCGGATTCAGACAAGCTGTTAGAACTTAGCTGGCAGGCTGCGCAAGAAGTTATTGATAAGAGTCCCTATTCATTGTATGAAACCGGTAATCCGCATCTCGACTACAGAGATTTATTTGCATCAAACGACCTCAAAGAAACCGAAGTCATTCTGGGAAGACGATACAGTAGTGATTTAGATGTAATCCATAGTATCAATTATTATTTCACTTCCGCTACTCAGCAGGATGTTGGTTTGAGTAAAACACTCATAAATAGTTACCTGATGAGTAATGGAAGTGCCTTTACAGATCAGGCTGGTTATGAGTTAATAGAGTTTGTTAATGAAACCAAGAACAGGGACAGGCGCTTAGAGCAAACCATCCGAACGCCAGGCTATATGCGTATTGGAGGAGATATGGAGTTATTACCCGATTTCTCTGCATCGATGACTGGTTACCAGGTCGTTAAATTTGTTTCCGATGAGCGTCAGGATGGAAACCAGTCGAGTTACCAGGATGTACCTATCATTCGTTTTGCAGAAGTGTTGCTGAACTATGCAGAAGCGCGAGCTGAGTTAGGGATAATTGATCAGGCTGATGTAGATAAATCTATTCGTTTGATACGAAATCGTGTTGGCATGCCAAACCTTGATGTTGCAAATGCTAATAGTAATCCTGACTCCTATCTTGCTAATCAATATCCAAATGTAATAGGAGATAATAAAGGCATTGTGCTTGAGGTGAGAAGAGAACGTCGCATAGAGTTAGCCATGGAAGGATTCCGCTATAATGACCTAATGAGATGGAAGGCTGGTAAAATATTGGAAGAATATATTGTAGGTATGTATTTCCCTTCATTGGGAGAGTTTGACCTGGATGGAGATGGTACCATGGATGTACTGCTTTACGAAGGTGATGAGCCTCCATCAACAGCTACTCAAAAGATAAAATTAGGCGATGTGTTTACACTTACAAATGGTGATGGTGGTAACCTGGTTGCCTTCACAGATCGTGAAAAAAGCTTTGATGAGTCAAGAGATTATCTCTATCCTATACCGTCGGGTGATATTTTATTAAATCCGGCTTTAGAACAAAATCGAAATTGGAAATAATCAATTATGCTAAATCTCAACCATGAATCGATCACTGACAAAATTCTGTTTCCTAGCTTTATCATCACTTGCAATGATGTTAAGCATAATCCTTTGTAATAGTTGTTCAAAGGCGGATAGTGGGGTACAAATAAAACCTCAGGCAGAATTTAGTTACCTGAATACTAAACTGCTGGTTGGTGAACCTGTACAATTTGCTAACGAATCTTTAAACACTAATGAGTCAACAACTTTTTATTGGGAGTTTGGCGATGGAAATACTTCTTTAGAAGAGACTCCAACTCATGTTTATGATGAATTAGGAAAGTACATGGTATCTTTGACCGTTACTAACAATGGCATTGAGCCTGTTCGCAAATCCCTTGAGATAATGGTGTGCTTATCAAACACTATTCCGGGCAGAACGGGGTTGAGGTCGCGTCTAAATAATCTGGATAGTAAAATTATGGTTTGCGCACATCGCGCAAACCATTACACTACACCGGAGAATTCGATTGCTGCCCTTGAAGCCTCCATCAGTGAAGGCATTGCTTTTGCCGAAATTGACATCAAGCAAAGTAAGGATGGAAAACTGGTGTTGATGCACGATAATACCATCGATCGTACGACAAGTGGAAGTGGAGGTGTGAATGAATACACCTTTGATGAGTTAAAACAGTTTAATCTGGAACATAATGGCAATCTTACATCACAACAAATTCCTTCTTTTGCTGAGATTTTAGAAGCAGCAAGAGGGAAAATCTATCTTGATTTAGATGTGAAGATTGAAAATTTCATCAAGGTATACAACGAGGTTAAACTTTATGGTATGGTCGATCAGGTAATGTTTACTGTCGATAATATTTCTACGGCCAAAAGTCTTGTCGATAATGATGAGCGAGTGATAGTGATGCCAATTATTAATAACCAGCAGGATATTCAAAAGTATAATATGGCAGGATTGAACCTGGCCGTGTTGCATTATACATCCAGTTCTTTTAATAACGAGCTTATTACTGTTGCTCACAATAAAAACCTTCAGGTTTTCAGGTTAGTATATGTGAATTCAAACACAACACCAGAGTCTGATTCTTACAGGCAGATGGATAAGTTTGTTGAGTTAAAAGGTAACATCGTACAAACGGATTACCCGGTTGAAGTAAAGGCGTTTTTACAAAGTAACAATGTGAATTAAAAAAGACAAGTAATGAAAAATCATATTATTAATATAATCATATTGGCTTCATTTTTTGCACTCTTTTCGTGCGAAGATGATGAAGTAATTGACACCAAACCTGTTGCTGCATTTAAAATGAGCGAACAAGTTGTTGTTGAGGGAGAAGCAGTGATATTTACCGATTTATCATTTGATGAAAATGGTTCTGTCGAGACGTGGAACTGGAATTTTGGTGATGGTCAAACGTCAACTGAACAATCTCCTGTTTATACATACCAAGCCATAGGTGAATATACAGTCACATTAACTGTTATTGATAATACCGGGCAAAGCAATTTTAATGAGTGCTCCAAGGTTGTAACAATGATGGAGGAGTCAACAGCAACTAAAAATCCAGAAATTGTTTGGGCGTATGCTGTACCATACAAAACGAATCAATCATCATTAGCTGTGGCCAACGACGGAACAGTTTATTTCGGGACTGATGGAAAATCGAGTGACCCTACAAGAGGCGATTACAATATTTTTGCTGTTCAGAATGGGAGCTTGAAATGGGGGCATTTAAGCGATGAAGTAGTGCGTTCTTCACCTTCAATTGCTGATGATGGTTCAATTTATATCGGTGATTATAATGGCGATTTATTTGCTTTTAATCCGGATGGAAGTCAGAAATGGAAAGCGACCTATAAGCGCTTTAAATATGCTTCTCCAGCCATTGGTGCCGATGGTACTATATACATTGGAGGAGGCGATAAGGATAATTATTTCAGGGCAATTAGCCCAATCGATGGTAATTTGAAATGGGAATTTGAAGCGGTTGGTAAAGTACGCTCCACACCAGCAATCGATAGCGACGGTATAATCTATTTCTCTGATTACAATACGCTGTATGCGCTAAATGAAGATGGAACTGAGAAGTGGAGAACTGTATATGGTGATTACACAGCTTGTGCAACGGTTTTAATTGAGAGTGCTAAAACCATTTATGTAGCCGATAAAACGGATCATTTAGTGGCATTTAACATGGAAGATGGAACCATTAAATGGAAAAATAATTATTCGGCCACTGATAAAACGGAGAATGGTGGTCCTGCAGTTGCATCGGATGGTACTGTTTATCTTGGTGGTGAGGATGGCAAAATGATAGCCTATAATCCTGAAGACGGCACGCCTAAATGGGAGTTTGAAGCCAAAGGAAAAATTAAAGCTGTGCCGGCCATTGATAATTATGGTAATCTTTATTTTGGTGATGAGGCCGGTTTCTTTTATGTAATTGATGATGAAGGTAACACCAAATGGAAGGCCACACAACTAGATGGAGCTATAAGTACTTCGGCTGCCATCGGTAAGGATGGAACCATTTATGTATTAACAGCAAATTCTGATAGCAAAGGTACACTGTATGCTTTAAGAACGAAAGCTACAGGATTAGCTGAAGAAGGCTGGCCAATGCGTTCAAAAAATGCAGCCCATTCAGGTCGATAAAAAAAACTTCATATTATATAACTAAGTTACCGGGTCTATTTCATTTTAGACCCGGTAGTTTTAAACACCATAAAACTTTCTATTATGATCAGAATTAGATTGATTTTCCTGACAATTATTTTGTTTTCATTTCAATTTCTGTCAGGTTCAAATATAGTATCCGGTTCATCAGAGTGCCATCTACGCGTTAAAAAAATATTGTCCGATCTATATAATCCAACTGACTTATGTGTACTTGTAGTTGCTCATCGCGGTGATTGGCGCAATGCGCCGGAGAACTCAATTCAGGCGATAAAGAACTGTATTGAAATGGGCGTTGATATAGTAGAGATTGATGTGCGAATGACCAAGGATTCTGTGTTGGTATTAATGCATGATAATACTATTGATCGCACAACAACTGGCACAGGCAAAATATCGGATATGACATTGACTGAGCTAAAATCTGTACAATTACTAAACGGATGTGATAGAGCAACCAAACATAGAATTCCAACTTTGGAAGAAGCAATGCAAGTTGCCAAAGGAAACATCATGGTCAATCTAGATAAGTGTTCTAACTATATGGATAAGGCTTTTGAGGTGATTGACAAAACACACACTATAGAACAAGTTATTTTCAAAGGCAGTAAATCTATTGATCAGGTGAAGGAGAAGTATGGAAGTATACTGGAAGAGATCATTTATATGCCAGTTATTAAAGAGAGTACATCTCATTTAAGAGGATTTGTTGATGATTTTATTTTTGAATTAGGACCTGTGGCTTTTGAAGTAATTTATAAGAGCGATGACTCACCTATGTTTGATGTAATACAAACCATTAAAAAGCAGGAATGTCGCATTTGGGTGAATACGCTCTGGGAGTCGCTCTGTGGTGAACATACGGACGACCTGGCTGTGGATGACCCTGATGCAGCATGGGGCTGGGTGATTGACAATGGGGCAAATATCATCCAAACTGACCGTCCTGAGTTGCTTTTGAAATACTTGCGCAAAAAAGGATTACACGATTAAATTCAGTTAAAAGTTTACTTCGTTAGATTTGGTAGTGTTAGCTGCGGGTTACTCCTAAAAAGCATCCAGTTAGAGGAGTTGCGGACTATGCTATTAATAAAGCTATAATAATGATTAGGAAAATATTCAATTTTTATACCATCTCTCCATCAATACCTAGTTTGAAAAATTCAAAATTAGTAAAGGGGATGTATGATCAATATCGTTGGTCAGTATTTTTATCTGCCACCATTGCGTATAGCCTCTTTTATGTGTGCCGATTGAGTTTGAGTGTGATTAAAAAACCAATTGTAGATGCAGGCTTTTTAAATGAGTCGCAGTTAGGCATGGTAGGTTCAGCATTATTTTTTACTTATGCAGTTGGTAAATTAACGAACGGATTTCTGGCTGACAGGAGTAATATTAAACGCTTTATGGCAACCGGTTTGTTTTTAACTGCTCTCATAAATTTGGCCTTAGGGCTAACTACATTATTTGCCGCTTTTATTTTTTTGTGGGGCTTAAATGGCTGGTTCCAATCTATGGGGGCAGCTCCTAGTGTTGTTGCTCTATCCAGATGGTTTAGTAATCGGGAACGAGGCACTTATTATGGTATATGGAGTGCTAGTCATAGTATTGGAAAAGCAATGACTTTTATCGGAATTGCCTTTATTGTAAGTATGTTTGGTTGGCGATGGGGCTTTTACAGTGCCGGTATTTCGGGTTTAATTGGTGCTGCTATTGTTTACTTTTTTCTGCATGATACCCCAGAAAGTAAGGGACTACCTCCTATTGCTGATTACAAAAATGATTATGCAGAGGTTTCAACAAAAGATAAGACGTTAGCAGAAGTTCAGAAGCAAGTTTTGAAAAACCCATTCATTTGGATTTTGGCCGGTTCTAGTGCGATGATGTACATCAGTCGTTATGCCATTGAGAGCTGGGGAATTTTTTATCTCGAAGCACAAAAGGGTTATTCAAATATGGAAGCCAGTTCCATTATTTCTGTCAGTGCGATTAGCGGTATTGCTGGGACTGTTATTGCCGGCTTTATTTCTGATAAACTGTTTAAAAGCAGTAGAAATGTTCCAGCGCTAATCGCCGGTTTGCTTAATGTATTTTCAATGTCACTTTTCCTGTTTTATCCCAATGGGAGTGTATGGATAGATAGCCTGAGTATGATTTTATCAGGGTTTGCTTTTGGAATACTGATTACCTTTATTGGAGGCCTGATGGCTGTTGATATTGCATCAAAGAAAGCTTCTGGTGCAGCTTTAGGTCTTATAGGAATTGCCAGCTATATTGGTGCGGGAATGCAGGATTTGGTGAGTGGTATTTTAATCGCCAATGGAAAATCTACTATTGAAAATGTTTCATCTTACGACTTTACCATCGCTAAATGGTTCTGGCTAGGGGCCGCAGTTATATCGGTATTTATGGCTTTAATGGTGTGGAATGCCAAGCACGAGGATTAACAGATTTTCAATTGCCCATATTTGATAGGATGATTAGCCAAAATTCTGTTTAAATTAGAAAATATAATGCAAATGATATTGGTTTTTTTAAACTAAAATGATAAAAATGTCTCCTTATTCTTATTAATCTAAAGCTTAATAAGAATAAGGAGTAACGGGTAAGTTAAAATGTTTCACCTAATCTGAATATCAACCTAAGGGTGAAGAGTAGGTGAAACAAATGTAGAAAAAAGCTGAAAAAATAAAAATGAATGAAAAACAAAACCCCTTTGTGGTAAAGGGGTTTGAAGTGTTTTGAAAAACTCTGAAATCTTTCTGGTGGAGCTGGAGGGGATCGAACCCTCGTCCAGACAAGGAAGCTATATGCTTTCTACATGTTTAGCTTTGACTTAATTTTCGAGTAACAGCTGGATCAAAGCCACCGACTGTTACCTTATCCTCTTAAGGTTTCGGAAAAAGCCCGAGGCTTACTTCTTCCTAGTTTCGATTTTCCAGCATCTCTGATTCGAACCGCCTCAAAACGTTAGCATTCGAGAGATGTCTTGTTCTGGCATCTAATGCCTGAATAAAGCTTATCTACTATACTTCGATTAAGCTGCAAGAGCGTAATTATTTTCGCCAATTAAAAAGTTTGAGATCCGGGATTAACGAGCCGGTACCACAACGCTCGACATGCTTACACACCACTTTGCCAAGCTGTCAATTCCACGTCAGCCCCATGAAGTAATGCACAGCAAAAGTAATAAATATTGTTGGACTTGGGAATACTTTCATGAAATCGTTTAAAAATAGCCGAACAATTGCTTGTTCGGCTTATGAAGGAGGAAGGGGTACTGATGATTAATGATTACTTGTTAGCCAGGTTGAAGTGTCAAGCATCCAGTCTTCTACTCTCAGTGGGTTTTCAACAAACTGCTCGTCATTCAATACGGATGGCCATGTTTCCAGGTTCAGCATCCATGCTTCAATGCTTAGGTGTTCTTCTGCGTTCGTGCTTGTCTGGTCAACCTGGTTAAGCAGTGCCCACTCGCTGGTGTTCAACATCCAGCTTTCGATGGTCATATGTGGCTCTTCGTAACTATCAGTAAGGGGCAGTGTGCTGTAGGCGTTCAGGTCGAGCATCCACTCCTCAATGTTCATTTGTTCAGTGGCAAAATCATTATCGGCGTAAAGGCTATTGGTATTTAATATGTTCCATTCACTTGCATCCAGCATCCAGCTTTCAATGCTTAAGGCTGCTTCTTCCATCTCGTTCGCCGGAAGCAGGGTATAGGTATTCAGGTCAGTCATCCATTCCTCCACTATGATGGCTTCTTCAGCATAGCTGGTGGTGTTCGCAGGTGCACTTACAGTAAAGGGTTCTGTCATCCATGGTTCAACGCTTAATGGTGCTTCTGCAACGTCGCTCATCATCTCCTTTAGATTGATGGCATATGTTTCGGTGATGGTGCTTGTAGCCAGTGGCTTATTTAATCGGCTGGTGGCTTTGTGTGTAAAGTCTTCACTAATTGTAAAGGGGAGATTGCTATGGTAAACGGCAAAAAATATGCTGAGTGTAAAAATACTGGCGGCAATTCCGAAAAACAAGTAGTTAATAAGGGTTTGTCTGTGGCTGTGGTCAACTGTCGTTTTCATCTTTCTATCCTCCATTGTTTGATTTGTCAATGAAGGATCAGAATTTGTGCCACTATTCACAAGTAGCTGGTAATGTGGATCTTGCGACTATGGGGTTAATCGATAGACGGTTTTTGTTGAACGGTATTGCAACAACTCTATGTTCGGATACGAACAAAAGAAAACCCTGCCGGGTTAGGGCAGGGTAGTATTAATATTTTTGATATAAAAACCCGGATAATTAGGCTTTTTTATCCAATACGCTCATTACTTCAAGCACGTGTTTACGACTTGTTTCCAGCAAGGCTTTCTCATCGTCGTTTAGATCCAGTTCAATTACTCTTTCCACACCATTTTTACCCAATACAACAGGAACGCCCAGGTAGCAGTCATCGATACCGTATTCGCCTTCCAGCTTTATGCACACAGGGAATACACGTTTTTGGTCTTTTACAATAGCCTCTACCATTTGTGCAGCAGCCGATCCTGGAGCATACCAGGCTGAGGTGCCCATTAGCTTCACCAGCTCACCGCCACCAAACTTAGTACGCTCAATAATAGCATCCAGTTTTTTGGCATCAATGAGTTCAGTAACCGGAATACCGCCTACCGTAGTATATCGTGGAAGGGGAACCATCGTATCGCCATGGCCACCCATCAATACGGCCTGGATATCCTTCGGAGAAACATTTAGTTCCTCAGCAAGGAAAGCGCGGTAGCGGGCAGTGTCAAGAATACCGGCCATACCCATTACTTTAGTACGTGGGAATTTAGAGCTGATATGCGCCTGATAGGTCATTACATCCAATGGGTTAGACACAATAATGATGATGGCTTCGGGCGAGTGCTTAACAACTTGCTCGGTTACTGACTTTACAATACCTGCGTTGGTTGAAATAAGGTCATCACGCGTCATTCCGGGTTTACGTGGTAAGCCCGATGTGATGACAACCACATCAGAGCCGGCGGTTTTTTCATAATCGTTGGTTGAACCGCTTGTGCGTGTGTCATACAAGTTAATGGGTGCCTTTTGCCAAATGTCAAGGGCTTTACCTTCGGCAACACCTTCTTTAATATCAACCAGTACCACTTCGTTAGCAATCTCTCTATAGGCGAGTACATCAGCACAGGTTGCACCTACATTACCTGCTCCAACCACTGTTACTTTCATAATAATCGGTATTAATTAGTGTGTTATTTGTTTAAAACTTTGATAGTGTGTTATTTATAGAATATTGAATCTGTTCGTTAACAGGTCTCTTTTTTCACTAAGACAAATATAAAACTTTATTTACACGCTCCTTAAGATTTTACCTGTTTAACGTTTGTTAGCATAAAAATATCCCGGGCTATCACTTGTCTAGTGAGGCGAATGCGTGTTTTTTTATTTAATGAAAAAAATCTGTAATGTAATGGAATAACCATCAATTTTACTGTTTAACTGACTTTGTATTTTGTTTGATGCAGAGCCAATATTTTCTATTAGCTTTGTAAGAAAAATTAAGCGTTTACGATTCATCGCATTTTCAAAGCCAATATTATGCATACTATAAATTTGAAGGGAAAGTTGGTGGACTTGGACAGTCCCTGGACAATGGGTATACTCAATATAACACCAGATTCATTTTTTGATGGGGGTAAATATCAGTTGCAGAAGGATATTGAAGCGCGATGTGCGCAGATACTAAGCGAAGGCGGCGACATAATTGATGTAGGAGCCTATTCCTCTCGTCCGGGTGCTGTGCATGTCAGTGAGGAGGAAGAATTGCATCGTTTGCGCCAGGCACTCACCTGGATACGAAAGGCGCATCCTACAGCCGTGCTATCCGTCGACACTTTTCGGGCTTCGGTAAGTGAAGTGTTGGTGCGCGAGTTTGAGGTGGATATAATAAACGATATATCCGGGGGAATGATGGATGAGCAGATGTTTGAGGTAATTGGTCGTTTGGGCGTACCCTATATTCTTATGCATATGCAGGGGACGCCGCAAAATATGCAGATGAATCCTCAATATAAGGATCTGATGGGTGATATCAGCCTGTATTTTGCTCAGCAGATTAACAAAGCCAGGGCCAAAGGAGTGAAGGATATTATTTTGGATCCGGGATTTGGTTTCGGAAAAACCCTTGAGCAGAATTATGAACTTTTGCGCGAAATGAAGCAATTCGATTTATTTGGTTTGCCCATGCTTGTAGGTGTTTCTCGTAAGTCGATGATATACAAATTGCTTGATGTGCTGCCACAAGAGGCATTGAATGGAACCACAGCTTTAAATACCGTGGCTTTATTGAACGGCGCCAATATTTTAAGGGTGCATGATGTAAAAGAAGCCGCAGAATGTATTAAATTAGTGCGTCAACTTAATAAAGCCTGATTACTGCATGACTTTTCTGGATATCCGTTTTATTGATTTAGTCGATATTGTATTGGTGGCGTATCTGATGTTCCGCATCTATAAGCTCATTAAAGGCACTGTGGCCCTGTATATTATGTTGGGGATTTTTGCCTTTATCGTGTTCTGGATCTTGATTAAGACCTTTGGCATGGAGCTCTCATCTACCATTCTCGATAATATTGTAAATGTAGGTGTGCTGGCTTTTATCGTTGTTTTTCAGCAGGAAATACGTCGCTTTCTACTCTTGCTGGGCTCGCGTTATAATGTGTCCACCCGTTTTTCCATGGACAAAGTATTCATGTCGAAGGAAAAGGGAATGATGTCGATTTATAACAAACCGGTGGTGCGTGCATGTAGTTCACTGGCCAAATCCAAAACCGGCGCCCTAATTGTGATCACCAAGAATTCGGAGTTACTCGATTATGTGCAGACAGGGGAGTTGATTAACGGTGTGATATCCTCCCGCTTACTGGAGAATATATTTTTTAACAACAGTCCCTTGCACGATGGTGCGGTAATTATTACAGGCAATAAAATTAAAGCGGCCGGATGCATTTTGCCCGTGTCGCAAAATACTGAATTACCCAAACGTGTTGGACTAAGGCATCGTGCTGCTATGGGTATTACTGAATCAACTGATGCGCAGGCTATTGTGGTATCCGAAGAGACGGGGCGGATCTCCTTCTTTAGTAAGGGACAAATGGAGATGGGCGTGAGTGATGAAGAGTTGCAGGAGTTGTTAAATAAGTCCTGATAATAATTGTTAAATAAAAAAACAGAGTTATACATTATGCCGCAAGGACGATTAAACAAAAAGGTAGTCATTAGTGGATCTACCGGATTTATAGGGACTGCCCTCAGTACTTTTTTGGAGAGCAATGGCTATGAAGTGGTCCGTTTAAGGCGTCATCATTTTAACACTCAAAATGGGCAGCTTGCCAATTTGTTAAGCGGTAGTTCTGTGGTTATTAATCTGGCAGGTGCCCCCATTGCAGCCCGAAAGTGGACGGCCCGCTATAAGAAAGAAATTCGTGACAGTCGGATTCAAACAACTAAAATGCTGGTAGAAACCATGCGTGCCATGCCTTTGAAGCCTGAGTTGTTTATTTCTACGTCAGCCGTTGGTATCTATGATCGTTATGAGGTTCACGATGAGTTTTCTACTAATTATGCGGGCAATTTTCTGGGTACTGTTTGTAAACAGTGGGAAGCTGCGGCCTGTCAGGTGCAGCGATGGAAAGATGTGCGCTTATGTGTAGTGCGACTGGGTGTTGTGCTAGGCAATGAGGGCGGGGCATTTCCGCGAATGCTGGCTCCTTTTAAGTGGGGCATGGGTGCTCCCTTGGGCGAAGGCTATCAGGTTTTCCCTTTTATTCATCTTAATGACTTGCTGAGTGCCTTTTGGTATCTGATCTGTCGTGTTGATTCCCGTGGAATCTTTAACATGGTGGCTCCGCAGATGATTTCTAATCTGGAGATTACCAAGGTGCTCCAGCAGCGTATTCATAGATCGCTGCTGCCAGCGGTACCGGCTAGTGTGCTTAAAGTACTGATGGGCGAGGGGGCATCGATGCTACTGGAAGGCCAGAAGGTTGTACCGCGCCGCCTCCAGGACACCGGTTTTCATTTTCAGTTTCCTACTTTTGATGATGTACTTGATGATTTGTTGTATTAGCCAAAATCGATTAAGTTAAAAAAGGATGGTAGTTGGCTCAATGCAAAGCAAGCTGTGAATAGGCTTACTATTATTCATCTTTTCAGGTTTCTAGTTGATTTTACAGATGCCAGTAAATGCCATGAAAGTGAGCGTAGGCACCCGCCAACACAAAAAAATGAAAGATGGCATGGTTGTAGGGTATCTGTTTGATTTGATAGAGTATAGCACCCACTGTGTAAAACAGGCCACCCACACCCAGCCATAGTAAGGCGCCACCCGGCAGCTGTTCACTAAGTGGTTTAATGGCAATAACCACAACCCAGCCAAGTAATACGTAGCTAATGGTGGAGACCAGCTTAAAACGGCCGGTAAAAAATAGTTTAAGTATGACACCTGCAATGGCCAGTAACCACACACCTCCCAGTAGCAGGTAAGCCCAGTTAGTACCCACCCCAATGCTGAGAAATGGCACATAAGAGCCGGCGATCATCAAGTAAATGGCACAGTGATCGAAAACCTTGAGCCTATGTCTTCGCACCATATCTTTTTCGGCATGATACAAGGTGGAGGCGCCGAACAAGGATATTATGCATATCCCGTAAACCAGGTATGCAATGAATGTCTCTAAATCCTTGGCTTTGAATAGTAAAAAAAAGAGCGCCACCACGCCCAGTAAGAAACCAGCCAGGTGACTGCTTATGTTGAGTCGTTCTTCAGACGGAGTATATGTGTTTATTTGCACGTTTATTCTTTTGGGCTAAAGTTAGGGTATTCTGCCTTTTTATACTATTCATACTTGAATGAACTTAATGGCTTATCCACACTCATCGGATGACTGAAGGAGCCGTATAGCGTATGCTCATCCGATGAGTTTTATTATTGGCTTGTAAGCTGATAAACATAAGATGCCAGGGGCGGAATAGTACACACTACGGTTGCAGTGCCTGCTTTTACCTGCAGGGTGTTACTGCTTCCGTACAGAACGTCTTCAAGATGGTAGTGGCCATCTGTCAGCTCCCATGCAGTGATGATTTCGGCAGGTAGCTGATAAGTAAAGCTCTGGTTCTTATTGTCTGAGAAGTTGGACAAGATGATCAGCTTTTCATTGTCGCACCAGCGCACAAAGCTGTAGGTTTTATCATCGTAGTCCTCTGTAACGGAACGGTTCCATAAATGTGTGTCGGCATAATTACCCATTAGTGCTGTGCTTTGCTTTGAAAAGCTTAGTAGTCGCTGATAGAAATCGCGTAGTTTTTTTTCTTCGGTAGTTAGCTGGCCTCCGTCAAAGGCTCCCTCATTCATCCAGCGTTGATGATGTGGAACACCAATATAGTCAAAAATACTGGTGCGGCTGGGGCTGCCAAAGCCCGCGTTCTCGGCGCCCGGTTCGCCTACTTCCTGTCCAAAATAGATCATGGTAGGAGCTGTGCTGATGGTAGTGGATACCACCATGGCCGGCATTCCTTTTTTAGCATCGCCTGCAAATTCCGGACTTGCAATACGCTGTTCATCGTGGTTTTCCAGAAAGTGCAACATGTGGTGTTCTATATCCTTTAAACCTTCTTGTATGGCCGGCAGGTTATCGGTTAAGCCGTGACCCTGCATGATGTGTTTCAGCGTATCGTATAGTTCTACCTTATCATACAGGTAATCCATTTTACCCATATGGATGTAATCGCGATACAGAGCCGGGTTATACACTTCGGCCAGCAGGAAGGCATCCTCATTAGCCATTTTGATGGATGAATTCATAAAGCTCCAGAACTCAACAGGCACCATTTCAGCCATGTCAAAGCGAAAACCATCCACCCCAAGTTGGGTCCAGTATAGTGCAATATCACGAAATTTGAGCCATGAATCGGGTAAGGTTTTGTTTTGCCAGAAGGCATAGTGGGCAGTATAGTCCTTTTGCGCGTATTCTTCAGGTAAGGCAGGGAAATCTTTCGTTCCATCAGGGCGTACTCCATAGTTGATTTTAACTGTTTCATACCAATCATGAAAACCTGGTTGTGCCAGTCTGGATCCATTTCCTGTCCACTTCGCCGGATTTTCATCAAATCGCCCATCAGCCAATGGGTGGTTTTCTCCACCAAGTGCCTGGTAGCCATTGTCCGGGTTGGGCACTTTAAATGACTCACCGGGTATGTAGTAAAAGTTGTTATTGACCGCATAGACCACTGAAGTGTCATCCTGAGCACCAAAATCCAATACGCCATCCGGGTTATTTCTGCCTTCGTAGTGTCGGGCCACATGATTGGGAACAATATCAATAAGCACTTTCATGCCATGTTGATGGGTACGGTCGATTAAGGCTTTGAACTCTTGCAGGCGATTTGCCGGATTATCGGCCAGGTCGGGATTAACATTATAATAGTCCTTAACGGCATAGGGCGACCCAGCCCGACCTTTTACCACATCAGGGTCGTCATTGGAAATGCCATAAGCCGTATAGTCTCTTATCACGGCATGGTGGGGTACGCCCGTGTACCATATGTGCGTAATCCCAAGCTTTTTTAGTTCAGAGAGGGCCTCGTTATTGAAATCACTGAATTTGCCAACCCCATTTTCTTCTATGGTGCCCCAAGGCTTATTGGTAGTATTAGTATTGCCAAAAAGGCGTGTGAATAACTGATAAACAACTGTTTTGCCATTTGTTGTGTCCTGTTCTTTCTTTGGTGGTTTGGATTGGCAGGCCATCAATATCAGGCACAGGAAGGCAATTGTTATCTTCGGGTGTATCATTGTATGTGAATTTAGTTTGCGTTAATTATAATGGCATGGGCAAGTTACAAAACACCTGGCTGTTGAGAATCTTTTTTTTGGCAACGGCGTAGGTTATTGTGCTGAGTTTTTGTGCATGAAAATTAGTTAAATCCAATATAATTAGGTTCTTGGGATGTTTGTTGTTGGATTTTTGGCATTGCGCTCATCGCATAAATAAGGTTGAATTTGTTCCCTTTAATATTGTGCAAACGTTTTCGGTTGTAACTGTTTTTAGGGCTTGCACAATCAAATAGTGTGGCATTGGCCGAATTATTTTATCTTAGCGCCTTCAAATAATAAAATAAAGACAATGAGTAAGGTAGTTATTAAGAGTTTTGAGGAATTGGAAAAGTTAATTGGAAGTGACCTTGGTATTTCTGATTACCATGAATTTACTCAAGAACAAATTAACTTATTTGCCGATGCTACTTTGGATCATCAGTGGATTCATACCGATGTGGAAAAGGCAAAGACGGAGTCGCCATTTGGCAATACTATTGCACACGGCTATTTAACTCTCTCTATTTTGCCCCACCTGTGGAATCAGATTGTGGATGTGCAAAACCTTAAGATGCAGGTGAATTACGGTATCGAAAAGCTGAAATTTAATGCTCCTGTTTTGGTAAATAGCAAAGTGCGCCTGCATGCCAAGGTGAATAATGCTGTTAACTTAAGGGGTGTAACGCGCGCCAATATTGGGATAAAGCTAGAGATTGAAGGAAGCAAAAAGCCGGCTTACGAAGGCGAGATTGTTTTTCTATACCACTTCGATGCGTAGGTGCGTATATAATTTTAAGATATGGAAGAGGCTGTTACAGGCCTCTTTTTTTTGATCTGATTGGAAAAAAAAAGAGGACAGCCATGCTGCCCTCCGGGAATGCCATTACTTAAACTCTGCGGTCTAGAAATTGCATTCGTGTACTTCAAAGTAGGCTTGTGAGTGTAGGCAGGCAGGGCAGTTCTTAGGTGCCTTAGTGCCTTCGTGAATAAAGCCACAGTTACGACACATCCAGGTTACCTTACCGTCCTTTTCAAATACCTTACCTTCTTCCAGGTTTTTATACAGCTTGCGGTAGCGGGCTTCATGGTGTGCTTCTACCTTAGCAATCATTTTAAAGGCAACAGCCACTTCTTTAAAACCTTCTTCTTCCGCTATTCGGGCAAATTCAGGATACAATTCAGCCCACTCTTCGTTTTCGCCATCGGCAGCTGCCTGTAGGTTGGCCTTGGTGTCGCTAATAATACCGGCCGGGTAGGTGGCAGTTATTTCTACCATGCCTCCTTCTAAAAATTTAAAAAATCTTTTGGCATGTTCACGCTCCTGCTCAGCTGTCTCCATAAAAATCGCCGCAATCTGCTCCAGACCTTCTTTTTTTGCCTGCTTGGCAAAATAGGTGTAGCGGTTTCTTGCTTGCGACTCACCGGCAAAGGCTTTCAATAGGTTTTGTTCTGTTTGGGTTCCTTTTAAGCTCATGTTGTTCTCTTTATCTATTTGTAATTTTATCCTTACAAACAAATATAAGCTTTCATCATATTATTGCTTCTTATTTACTATTAATAATGTATAATTTAGGTCGTTTCTAAATATTATTCCGTATTTACAATGCTTCAAACATCTCTTTTGGAGAGCCACAGGTAGGGCAAAGCCAGTCATCTGGTAGATCTTCAAATGGAGTCCCTGGTTTTATGCCGTTCTCGGGGTCACCTTTCTGAGGATCATAAATATAACCGCAAGCCATACATTTATACTTTTTATGTTTGGATTCAGACTTGTCTTTTGGAGGCTTAATTTTTGCAGGATCAATATAGGTGGGGGCATTTTTAGGTGCCAGCCCTTTCTTCACCTCATGATAATAGGCGTAGGTGAGAGGCTGTTCGTTCGGTTCAAGTAGGTCATTGTCTTCAATGGAAGCGATAAATAAAATATGAGAGCCCACATCTACTTGTTGATTTACCTTACAGTCGAACCAGGCAATACAGTCTTCTGTGATAATGGGCGCCCCCGTGCTTGCTGTTTTATATTTTACCGATGCAAACTTGTCAATATCTTTACCGCTATTGTAGCCAAATAAGCCCAGTGTTTCCGGTTTGGCCTCTTGTTTCAGTATAGAAATTGAGAAAATACCGCTTTGCTGAATCATGGCGCAGCTGTGGTTGTTTTTACTACAGCTAATGGCAATTTGCGGAGGATTGGCCGTTACCTGAAAAGCTGTATTGGCCACATAGGCATTTCGCTGATGAGCGTTCTGGGTAGCTACGATATACAGTCCGTAACTGAGTTTGAAAAAAGCTTCGTAATTCATATTTAGACTTTTAGTGTGTGTCGAATTCAATTTAGTAATAAGAAGGAGGGAATAAAAGTATCGAATAGTAAAATAAGGAGTGCGGGGGTGTATAATATGCAATTTAGAAACGGTTTAAATACCTGAGCGACTTATTTATTATGCGATTTGGCCGACTGGCGGTTTTGCTCAAATCTTTGCATATTTGTATTGGAGGCATCTGTCTCAATGATTTTACAACGTAGGCGACTACTTGGCTTGTAATAATACCGCAGGATATGGCTGTTGAAAATATACCCGAAATTTATACTGATAATTACACGGAGTACAAAGACCTTTTTATCTATGATTTTAGGGTGGCGCATAATGTGGTTAAGAGCAAGGTTAATCTGAGCATGAATATGTTTAGCTTCTTACAGGAGGGGAGTAAGTATGTACATATTGCCGATGCTACAGTTGCTGTGAATACCCATCAATCTTTGCTAATTCCCAAAGGTAACTGCCTGTGGACTGAGTTGCTGAATCAGGACGCGGTTTATTATTGCAAGCTTTTGTTTTTTTCCGGGCAGCGACTTGTTCGTTTTCTCAATAATCAGCAGGTTGAGCAGCAGGCTGGTTTGGAAGCCGATTCTTATTTTATAATCGAAAACGATGCCTACATGGCATTGTTTTTAAAATCGCTATCGATATTCAAACACCCGCTTACCCAAGTGCATAAGCAATTGCTTTCGGCGAAGTTTGAGGAGTTGCTGCTGTATTTGATTGCTAAATATGGCGAACGATTTATTCGCTATTTATTTTCCATGGTATCCAGCGAACAATCGCCTTTTAAAACCATTGTGGAGCAGCATATGTATTCAAACCTTAAGCTGGAAGAAATTGCCTTTTTGTGCAATATGAGTTTGTCCACCTTTAAGCGTCATTTTTTAATGGAATATAATGAGCCGCCGGGAAGGTGGTTGCAGGATAAACGACTCACAAAGGCGAAAGAGGTTTTGCAGCAAGGAGCCGTCAAAGCTTCGGATATTTATGAAGATTATGGTTACAGTAACCTTTCTAACTTTAGCAGTGCTTTCAAAAATAAATTTGGAATTAGTCCAACTGATATCGCTTAAGGAATTAATAATTGGCTTATTCTTATCAACATCCTGATAGATAGCAGTCTGTGACGTCGATTTTAGTGAGTTTGATACTGAAAAGGCAATAGTTTTTAGTATTTGAGCTAATTTCATAAGTTATTGAACGAAAAGGATAAGCGCCGCCTTGTTCACTTGCCATACTTTTGTCAACGAAATCAATAAGTAATTTCTGAAATGAATATCAGGCTTATTGGTGAGGCAAAGAAATAACATTAATACAAAAAGAGAATGGCAAAGTTTATTGTACCGAAGGAGATTTTTCATGGATTGGGAAGTCTTGAAAATTTAAAAGGATTAAAAGGAAAAAAGGCAGTGATTGTAATTGGCGGTAATTCAGTTAAAGCCAATGGATCTTTAGAAAGAACAGTTAATTACCTGAATGAAGCAGGTATCGATTCTGCTGTTTTTTCGGGAGTCGAGGCCGATCCATCGATTGATACAGTGAAAAGAGGAGCTGCATTTTTTGCACAGGAGCAACCCGATGTGATTGTGGGTTTGGGAGGCTGCTCAGCCATTGATGTTGCTAAAGCTATGTGGGTATATTACGAGTATCCCGACTCAACGTTAGAAGCCTTAGCTGCTCCATTTGCTGTAAAAGCTTTACGCAATAAGGCCTATTTTGTAGCCATACCTTCAACCAGTGGTACGGGAACCGAAATAACCGGACTTTCGGTAATTACGGATAAGGAAAAAGGTACTAAGTACCCCATCGTATCTCACGAGCTTACACCGGATGTAGCCATTGTTGATGGAGAGCTTTGTGCCAGCATGCCTGCACACGTTACGGCCAATACAGGTCTGGATGCTTTAAGTCACGGTGTAGAAGCCTATGTATCTAATATCGCTGACCGCTACAACGACGCCCTGGCCAAAGAGGCTGTTGATTTGGTGTTTAAGAATTTGCCGGTAACATATACCGATCCTGAGAATATGGAGGCGCGTCAGGCTATGCACGATGCATCGTCCATGGCAGGTATGGCTTTTACAAATGTATGGTTGGGTATTGTGCACGCTATGTCGCACCAGCTAGGTGGCACTTTTGGTATTCCACACGGATGTGCCAACGCAATTCTAATGCCTAATGTGACACGTTTTAATGCGAAGGTAACCGATAAATACAACGATTTGGCCGGCTTGTTTGGAAAGACTACTGCGGAAGAGTTTGCCATTGAAATTGAAAAGCTAAGGGCAAGTGTTGGCGTAGTGGATTCCATTAAGGCCTGCGGGATTAGTCAGGAAGAGTGGGATGCTAAGCTGGATACCCTAACGGCAAACGCCTTGAAAGATCCTTGTACGCTTTTTAATCCCCGTAAACCTGAATTCGACGAGATTAAGGCGATTTATCAGGCATGTTATGAGGGTGTAGCAGTGAATTGCTAATCGTAGAAATATGTCATTAAGGCCTTGGGTAATTATGCCCGGGCCTTTTTTGCATTTTAACAGCCGGTGCATTGTTTTATCTTCTCGATTTTGGCTTAGTGAAGAAGTCGGAATGGCTTGTTTAGAATTTATATAAATTATTGTGCGATAATCAATGTCATTAATTCAGGATTATTCAAACGCTATTTTTACCTTTGGAAATTCAACAATAGTGCCGACTCAGTTAGTGTTTGCGGCCTATTGATCTCGTAGACTGTAATTTAGTTATTAATATTGTAATGAACAGAATTGTTGAAAAGGAGTATTTCTCAGAGAATGTTGTTCGTCTGGAAATTGAAGCTCCGCGAATTGCAAAAGCTCGTCGTGCAGGGCATTTTGTAATAGTTAAAGTAGGGGAGCGTGGCGAGCGTATTCCGCTGACTATTGCTGCAGCTGATGCAAAGCGGGGCACCATTACGCTGGTGATACAACGAGTGGGGGTGTCATCACGACGTATTACCGATTTGAATGTGGGTGATGAGCTCACGGATTTGGTGGGTCCGCTGGGTGAAGCAACCCACATTGAGAAGGTAGGAACTGTACTTGCTTGTGGAGGCGGTGTTGGAGTGGCTCCATTACTGCCCATTGTAGAGGCCCTGAAAAAAGCCGGTAATAAAGTGATTACAATATTGGCAGCGCGAAGCAAAGACCTGATTATTCTTGAAGACCAGATAGCGCAATACTCTGATGAGGTAATAGTGATGACTGATGATGGTTCTTATGGTACTAAAGGCCTTGTAACCGATGGTATGAAGGCCGTGATGAATCGTGAGAAAGTGGATCAGGCCGTGATTATTGGTCCTGCTATTATGATGAAATTTGCTGCCTTAACCACCAAGGAGTATAATGTTCCTACCGTTGCCAGTTTAAATACCATTATGGTGGATGGTACCGGTATGTGTGGTGCCTGCCGCATAACTGTGGGTGGCAAAACAAAGTTTGTGTGTATTGACGGGCCGGAGTTTGATGCCCATCAGGTGGATTTTGATGAGATGCTACTTCGCCTGAACGGCTATAAAGACATTGAAAAAGGTGCCGATCAAAAATACCTAAATTCGAAAGAGGAATAATTATGGCCGTTAGCAAAGCATATTTAAAAGAAGAAAGAGAGCAGGAATGGCGCGTGGAGGTGCGTAAGCTGCTTAAAAATAAAGAGCGCACAGCACTTCCTCGTGTTAAGATGGGAGAGGTAGAGGCCCGTGAGCGCATATGCTCAAATATTGAGGTTAACAAAGGGTTGAGTGCCGACGAGGCGGTGAATGAAGCGCGTCGCTGTCTCGATTGTCCCGATCCTACTTGCATTAGTGGTTGCCCGGTAGAAATTAATATTCCTAAGTTTATTAAGCGCATTGAGCAGGGCGATTTTTTAAAGGCTGCCAGGGTTTTGAAGGAGACCAGTACCTTGCCTGCAGTTTGTGGTCGTGTGTGTCCGCAGGAGAAGCAATGCGAAGCAAAGTGTTTCTACCAGTTGAAGCTTAAGAATGAGCCGGTAGCCATTGGTTATCTCGAGCGTTTTGCCGCTGACTATGAGCGCGAATCAGGACAGATATCAGTGCCCGAAGTGGCACCGGCCAATGGTATTAAAATAGCGGTGATTGGCAGTGGCCCGGCCGGGCTTACTTTCGCCGGCGACATGGCCAAGCAAGGCTATGATGTTACCGTTTTTGAGGCGCTTCATGAGATTGGAGGTGTTTTAAAATATGGAATACCTGAGTTTCGACTGCCCAACAGCATTGTGGATGTTGAGATTGACAACTTGAAGCGCATGGGCGTGAAGTTCGAAAATAATTTTATTGTGGGACGCACCGCAAGTATCGAAGATCTCAAAGAAGAAGGTTTTGCCGGCTTCTTTACTGGCAGTGGTGCTGGTTTGCCACGTTTCATGAATATACCGGGCGAGAATTACATAGGCATTCTAAGCTCCAATGAATACCTTACGCGGGTAAACCTGATGGATGCAGCCAATCCCGATACTGATACACCCGTAATTAGTGGGAAGCAGGTGGCAGTAATCGGCGGTGGTAACACAGCCATGGACTCAGTGCGAACAGCGCGTCGCTTGGGTGCCGAACGTGCCATGATTATCTATCGTCGTTCCATGGAGGAGATGCCTGCACGTGTGGAAGAGATAAAACATGCGCAGGAAGAGGGAATTGAATTTCTGACCCTGACCAACCCGGTGGCTTATTTTGCCGATGAGAAGGGCCGTGTGAATAAAGTGCGTGTGCAGAAGATGGAGCTGGGAGAGCCCGATGCTTCCGGACGACGTCGTCCGATGCCGGTGGAAGGTTCGGAGTATGATATTGATGTGGATACCGTTGTGGTAAGTGTGGGGGTTTCACCCAATCCACTTATTCCAAGTTCGTTGCCACAGTTAGAAACCACGCGCTGGGGAACCATTGTGGTGGATGAGGATAAGTTACAGACTTCCATACCGGAAATGTTTGCCGGCGGCGATATCGTAAGGGGCGGTGCTACCGTTATTTTGGCCATGGGTGATGGACGAAATGCCGCAGCAGCCATGCATAAGTATTTACAGGATAAACGAAACGCTTAAATCCATGAGTAATTTGCAAACAACATATTTAGGAATTCCCATCAAAAATCCAATTGTGGTGGGTAGCTCTGGTTTATCATCGACCATTGACGGTATAAAGGCACTGGCGAAGGCCGGGGTGGCCGCCATAGTGCTCAAGTCTGTTTTTGAAGAGGAAATTAAGGCGGAAGCGGAACAAACAATAGGACAGCAATTGGGGCAGGACGATAATAACCTGGAGTTCTACGATTACTATGATTATCAGGTTAAAAACGAGGTACTGGATCGTTATGTGTCGCTCATTCGCGAGGCCAAGGCAGCCGTTGATATACCCATTATTGCCAGTATTAACTGCTCAAGTTACAGTGAATGGGTATCCTTTGCCCATAAGATTGAAGAGGCGGGAGCCGATGGTATTGAGCTTAATATCTTTAAGCTTCCCTTTGGTGTGAAGGATGAGGCCGCTGCCATTGAAAAAATATATTTCGATATTGTGGATAAAGTAAAGACGAGCCTGCGCATACCCTTCGGTATAAAACTGGCACCTTACTTTACCAACCTGGGAAATGTTATTCATCGCCTGTCGCACAGCGGCGCGCAGGGTTTGGTGCTTTTTAATCGTTTCACCTCAGTTGATTACGATATTGAGAATGATCAGGTGGTGGTAGGCAAAGTATACTCCAATGCCGATGAGTATGTGAATTCATTGCGTTGGATATCCATTGCTGCACCAAATGCAGGTTGTGACCTGATTGCCTCAACAGGCATACATGATTATCGCACGCTTGTAAAGATGTTAATGGCAGGTGCTTCATCGGTTGAGCTGGTGTCGGCTATTTATAAAGAAGGAGCTGAGGTAGTGGGTGCCATGCTGAGCGAGTTGGAGCAGTGGATGAGCCGTCGAGGTTTCCAGTCCATTGCCGATTTTAAAGGGCGCCTGAGTCAGGGAGAGGCCTCCAATCCCGAGGTGTTTGAGCGCGTTCAGTTTATGCGTTACTTCTCAGGGCATAAACAATAGCAATAGCAGAAAGAAAAGATAGGGAGAAGGCAGGGGTGAATTTGTTTCAACTTCTGCCTTCTCCCTATCAACTAATTCCCTTATTTACTGCTTTGTTTCTTACTTTTTTATTTCTATCTTTGCGCCCTGATTATTTAAACCTTCTAAAATTAAGAAGATATGTTAAATCGTTATGAAACCGTTTTCATTTTAACTCCCGTTTTGTCTGATGTTCAGATGAAGGAAGCGGTCGACAAATTCAAAGGTTTGATTGTTGAGGCCGGAGGTAAAATGGTAAATGAAGAAAATTGGGGACTTCGTAAGCTTGCTTACCCAATTCAAAAGAAGTCAACAGGATTTTACCAGTTGTTCGAATTCGAAGCTAATGGTGATTTTATTGCCAAGTTCGAAACTGCGTTCCGTCGCGACGAGCGCGTGTTACGCTTCTTGTCATTCAGATTAGACAAGTACGCAATGGCGTATGCAGAGAAAAGAAGATCAACTAAAAAAGAAAAAAAGGAGAACTAGACCATGGCACAGAATCAATCAGAAATCAGGTATTTGACTCCTCCGTCAGTAGAAATTAAAAAGAAGAAGTACTGTCGTTTCAAAAAGAACAAGATCAAGTATATCGATTACAAAGATCCTGAGTTCTTAAAGAAATTCCTGAACGAGCAGGGTAAGATTTTACCTCGTCGTCTCACCGGTACATCTTTAAAGTATCAGCGCAAAGTTGCGCAAGCAGTGAAGCGTGCACGTCACTTGGCCTTGTTGCCATACGTAACCGATTTGATGAAATAAGAAAAAGGAGGATTTACGATGGAAATTATTTTAAGAGAAGATATTCAGAATCTTGGCCATAAGAACGACATTGTGACGGTAAAGAATGGTTACGGACGTAATTATTTGATTCCACAAGGCCTTGCTGTGTTGGCAACGCCGTCGGCTAAGAAAGTACACGCAGAAAACCTGCGTCAGAGAGCTCATAAAGAAGAGAAAATCAAAAATGAAGCACTCGAAGTAGCTAAAACACTGGAAGGTAAGTCATTTACTATTGGTGCAAAAGCTTCGTCAACGGGTAAGATTTTCGGTTCTGTAAATACCATTCAAATTGCAGAGGCATTAACTAAAGAAGGTTTCAGCGTTGAGCGTAAGAGCATTTCGATGAAAGACGATGCCAAAGAATTGGGTACTTACACGGCTACTGTTAAGCTACACCGTGAAGTTAAGGTTGACATCTCAATTGAGGTGGTTGCCGAATAACAATTTTATTAATCTCGGATAGATTAAAAAGCATTTTTCAAACAGACATAAACCACCATGGGGACATGGTGGTTTTTTTGTGTCTTTTGGTTAAGGTAAAAAAATAAGCGGATGACTAAATGCCAGGAGCATCGAGTCATCCGCTTATTCAGTGCAGTTTTGTAGTATATTATTTTACTGCAATAGTCTCAATTTCTACCATTACGCCCAGGGGTAACTCCTTAACAGCAAAGGCGGCACGCGCCGGCGGGTTTTCTTTATAGCGAGCACCATATACTTCGTTCATGGCGGCAAAATTGGCCATGTCGCTCAGTAGGCAGGTAGATTTTACCACATCTGCAAAAGAGTAGCCGGCCTCTTCAAGAATTGCAGCAATATTTTTCATCACCTGTTCGGTCTGCTCTTTTATACCGCCTTCTACTACCTTGCCTGTGGCGGGATCAACCGGCACCTGGCCCGATATATAAAGGGTTCCGTTGGCCTCAATAGCCTGGCTGTAGGGGCCAATAGCTCCCGGTGCCTTGCTTGTTGAAATCACTTTTTTCATATTTGCTATTTTATCGGTTGTGTTTGTCTGTGGATTAATAGAAGTTGGCGTTGTCGCGCGGGTGGTTGCGTTTTTCGTACTTTAGGTCTTGCAGCATGCTTGAATTTACACGTATGGTAAAGAAATAAGACTTATAACGCCCCACGGGTACCAGGTTAAAGCTCATGCTCCAGCAGTGAAGATCGCGGCTTATACCAACGTTAGTGTGCGCAATTTCTTTGCGGTCGAAGCTGTAGCCCGAAGCAAAGTTAATGCGCCATTTGGGTGTTAACGACAGGTTGCCATTAAGATTCACGTCTGATGTAACTTTAAAGTCATAGTCCATTTTGTCCTTGTTGAACTTACCCCGGCTCAAACGGAATGAGTAATTAAGCGATATATTCCAGGGTATCTCAAATTTGGCGTAGCCATCGTCATCGGTGGTGAAGCTGGCATTGCTACCCTGGAATGCTGCCTGAGGATCAAATTCTTGATTATTGAGCGGATCAGGCGGTAGTGCATTGGGGTCTTCATCGCTACCATTCGCCTCGTTGTTATTTTTTTTGTCTTTTTTCTTAAAGGTATCCGAACCAAAATTAAGTCCAAAGCTCAGGTTGGCGCTTTCCAGTCGCAGCAGCTTGCGGCGTTGTGACCATACTGATTCATTTATGCGTCTGCCTAATGAGTCGAGTGCGTAGGGGTCGAAGCGGGCGCCAAAATTCACATTGGTGCCAAATAGCTTGGTACGACCCGTCATGTTAATGGGTTGCCACTTCAAGGAGTCGGCCAAAAAGTTATAGCTGGAACTGAAGTTTAAGCTCTCCAGTATTTTTATCTTCTTAAAACCGGTAGTGTCACGGTCGCTCTTTACTTTCATCTCCAGGGTATTGCCCAGACTCAGGCTCATGGATCCTGATTTACCACGCCCTGGTACACCGTATATGGCACCCTCGTAGTAAGAGTAGTCATGACGAACCACTTCATCGCGTTTCTCGTCGTAATATTCAAACCAGTCGTAATATCCATATTTCGATTCGCCAAAGTCAGGTCGGTACGACATCGATACCGAAGGGGTGGCTACATGACGGATGGCATCTACCTTATTGCCAAAAAGTTTGCGCCAGGGACGAAAGAATGTATAAATTTTGGTTGATGTACCTGCGCTAAAGCTATAGTCGTACACGCGGTTGAAGCCTGATGTAGTATCTTTATTAATGATGGTTTGTGATTGTTCATCATAGCCCTTCGTAACTTTGTTCAGATACCAGCGCTCGGTGTAGTTGAACGATGGCGATACGGTGAAGTGCTTGAGGAATTTAATGTTCATGGCCACCGGTATACTGTGCTTTACACCATTCTTCCACTGGTTGGCAAAATCATCACCCGTAAAACCCAGCTCCGATTCCTTGGCATGGACGTAATTTTTCATGTTACCGGTGTAAGATAAGCTCACTTTCTCCAATATGTTTTCTTTGGTACCCACTTTATTCTTCTTCTTAAAGGGGTAGAAGCGATTGACGGTAAAAGTCAGATCTGGTATGGTTAGGTCGATGGTGGTATCCCGACTGTTTTGCGAGTGCAGCAGGTTGGCTGAGAAATTAAAGGGTTTACCGGCCCAGCGTCTGCTGTAAGATATGCTGGAGCGCTTTGTATTTGTAGAAATATCGTTATTGGCCGGATTGTACAGGCTGTTTACATTATTTTGGTCAAAGGAGCTGGTTGAGTAGTTTACGCTGGCTGAGAAAGATTGAAATGGATTGGATTTGGCATCTTGTCGGTGCGACCATGTGATGGCCATATCTTTTGTTTTACGATAGTCAGGAAGATCTTTCTCGCTATATATATTGGTGATATATTGAAAGTTAAAACGACCGTTAAATTTGTAACGCAGTTTGTAGTTCGAGCCGGTGCGTATGGCCCACGAGCCGTTGGTGAAAATATCACCTTTCAGGGTCAGGTCAAAATAGTCGTTGGCAGCCCAGTAATAGCCTCCATCGCTTAGTCCAAAGCCCCGTTGCTGCTCATCGCGATAGGATGGAAAGAGGAAACCCGAGCTGTAAGAGCTGGTGGTGGGTATCATGGCAAAGGGTACAACGATGGGCAGTTTTACATCTTCCACTACCAGGTAGGCCGGTCCGGTAATGGTTTTTTTCCCGGGTATTACTTTGGCTTTGGTTAGGTTCAGGTAAAAGTGTGGATGGTCGTGATGATCGCAGGTTGTGTATTTGGCATTGCGCATGCAATAGGAATTATCCTCTATTTTTTTTGCTTTACTACCCACCACATAACCTTCGCCCTGTTCTGTAACGATGTGCTCAATAATGGCTTTCTCGGTCTCAAAGTTATACTTCATCCTGCGCATGGTGTATTCACCGCTGGGATCGGTAAAGACCGGCAGCCCAATCTCGTTGCCCAATGAATCTACCGTGCCGTATGCTAAGGCGGTACTGCTGTCCATGTCCAGCACAATAGTATGTGCCTTTAAAAGAACATCCTGATAGCTTACTTCGGCATTGCCGTATAAATATGTTTTTTGAGTCTGAAGATTAAAATCAATGGAATCGCTGGCCTTATAATTTACTTCGGCGTCGATAATGAACGAACCAGACTGTGCTTCGGTGGTGTCATTGGCAGCATGAGTTTCATTATGCGAAATATTTTTAAGAGGTTCCTGTGCGTTAATCTGCACAGAAAGCAGAGGCAGCCCCAATGCAATAAGCGCTAATGCAATTGTGCTGAGTAGTTTATATGTTATTGATGTAAGTTGTGTCAAAATGATATGTTTTTTCAAGCGGATACAAAAATAATTAAAAATTACGCACTACTTAGCCTACGCGGTAAATAATGCCGTGCCTTGCTTTTTTAAGTGCGTATAATTTTTCTATTTTTGAACATTAATTTTTGCAGAAGTATGACAACTTATATATTCAAAACACGTGTTCTGCTAAACCTTTTGATCGGTGTTTTATTATTTTTTAATGATTTACAGCTGTCCGCGCAGGAGACTATACGCTTTAAAACGGTAGTGATAGATGCGGGCCACGGTGGTCGCGATTCAGGTGCCTTGGGTAAATTTTCTAAAGAAAAGGATATTGTCCTTGATGTGGCGCTTCAGGTAGGTGCTTACATTAAGAAATATATGCCTGACATTAATGTGGTGTATACCCGCAAGTCCGATGTGTTTGTTCCACTGAGTAAAAGGGCTGACATTGCCAATGAGCACGACGCCGATCTTTTCTTGTCCATTCACGCCAATGCCATCTCTACTTCTAAGATTTATGGTGCCGAAACTTTCGTTTTGGGTCTGCATCGCACCGACGAGAACCTTGAGGTGGCGAAGCTTGAAAACTCGGTGATTACCCTTGAGGAGGATTATACGACCACTTATGAGGGGTTTGACCCTAATTCTGCCGAGTCATATATCATCTTTGAGTTAATGCAAAATATACACATCGACCAAAGTATACAGATGGCTTCTTTGGTGCAGTCTCAGTTTAAAGAGCGGGTAGGACGCAAGGATCGCGGCGTTAAGCAGGCCGGGTTTTTGGTGCTGCGTCGGGCATCCATGCCCAGCGTGTTGATAGAGCTTGGGTTTCTGACCAATCACAATGAAGAAAAATTCATTGCCTCGGAAAAGGGAAAGACTTACATGGCCTCTGCTATCTTTCGGGCCGTACGTGCCTATAAAGAAGAGTTCGATTCAAAAAGCCGAATGGAAGAGTTTGCAAGCCTTGCCCAATCGGCCGAAGCGACAAAAATTAGTTACCGCATACAAGTGGCCTCATCGAAAAAGGCCATACGTAAAAGTGCTAACATTTATGAACGCTTCACTGATGTGTGGGAATTCGAACAGGGTGGGCGTTATAAATACACCACTCAATACCATACCAACTATGAGAAAGCTCAAGCTGCCCTGAGTCAAATACGCGAAGAGGTAAAGGATGCTTTTTTGGTGGCTTTCAAAGGCGACCAGCCAATTCCCTTAAAGGAGGCAGTGGCCTTACAGCAATAGGTGATGTTTATGGTATTTGCAATTATTTTGCTTAAATTGAGTTGCTTGTGCCACATCAGCGATTAGGATATAAACAAACTACATAGTATGAAGAAAGAAGTTAAGATCGGCATTACAGTTTTCGTTGCATTTTTAATGGTGTTGTGGGGGGTGAATTTTCTCAAAGGGCGTAACCTTATTAAAATTGGCAATTCATATTATGGTGTTTACGATAGGATAGATGGTCTAACCGAGGCGAGTCCCGTTTTTTTTCGGGGATTTAAAATTGGTTCAGTGCGTCAAATAGAATTTCATCCGTATCAGCCCAATCGGTTTTTGGTTACTTTTACACTTTTTGATGAGATTACTATACCCCGCGATTCCAAGGCTCAAATTTACAGTTTGGATTTAATGGGCTCAAAGGGGGTGCAGTTTGTGCAGGGTAAGAGTGAGACGATGCTGGCCGTTGGCGACACGATGAACACCTCGGTTGTTGGTGATTTGGCCGATAAGATGAGTATGGAAGTGCTACCATTGAAAGACAAGACGGAGCGTTTGATTGTTAAGCTCGATACCGTGCTTACGAATATTGGTGCCATGTTTAGTGAAGAAAAGGGTAGCTTTCACTCGAGTATGCGTAATCTGGATCGTTCCTTGCAGCATTTTGAGTCCATCAGTCGTAATCTGGCCCGGAAGATGGAGCAGGATGGTGACCTATCGCTGATGATTCAACGTACTGACTCACTGATTGCCATGATGACTGCTCAACGACCCTACGTAGATTCTACCTTCGCCAACATGGCGCGTTTTACCGGGCAACTCAAAGAAACCAATATTGATGCTACGGTGGAACAGTTGCGTTCTACCATGGCCAGTGCGAATTTATTGCTCGATAGTATGAACAATGGTAAAGGATCGCTGGGTATGCTCATGTCCGACGAAGAGCTTTACCACTCACTAAATGCTGTAAGTGATAATTTAAATCGTTTATTGATTGATTTTCGTCATAACCCGGATCGCTATGTGTCTTTTTCGGCAGTTAACTTTGGTCGTAAATTTGTAGTTACTGATCAGGCTTACGGTGTTGGCGGCATTGTGTTTGAAATACAGTTAATGAATTCGCGTACACCTGTTGCTTTTGATAAGACTATTTTGGACGGAAAATATATTGTTTATGAGGATTATCGTAAGTCTACTTATGTGTACTCGGTGGGGCAAACGCGTAATTTTGATGAAGCTAACAAAATCTTGGACGAAGTAATCGATCAGTATGGTGAGTCTCAAATAGTGGCCTTGGAGAATGGAGTGCCTATCAGCCTGAAAAAGGCCCTGCGCAAACTCAATTAAAATATGTTTATATTGTTCAGTTTCAGGACGAAAAATAAATTTTAAACATTTTTCGACTAATTAGTCTATAATTTCCAAATCCTTTGATTACAGCTGCTTTGGTGTGTTAACTGAAAGTTACGCATATTATATAAGTTGCGGCTGGTCAGGCGGTTACACCTTTTACTTATAATGAACTGATTATTAGGTATACAATAGTTTTTTTGTATTTGTCAAGCGTTTGGACGTTTTTTTTTCATTTATTTTTTCACAATTTTTGTTTTCGCATTAAAGATAGTTAACAAACATAATTCTATAAAGGAAACAGAAAGAATGGAAGTCGATTGCAGAGAAATTTGGGGTAATTGCCTAAGAGTCATAAAGGATAATATACCACAGATTAGTTATCAGACCTGGTTTGAGCCGATTGTGCCGGTAAAAATCGAAAAGGATGTACTGACGATTCAAGTACCCAGTCTGTTTTTTTACGAGTATTTGGAAGAGCAGTTCATTGACCTTTTGAGTAAGACCCTTCGAAAAGAGCTTGGTGTGAATGCCAAATTGGAGTATAACGTTGTGATGGATAATGCCCACATGGTGAATCAGCGCCCTTATACACTTAATTTTCCAACCAGCAATAAAGCAGATTTGCGCAATCGACCTGTTAATGTTGCCCATCAGGAAAAGCCAAATATCCGCAATCCTTTTGTTATACCGGGCATTAAGCGTTTGAATGTAGATCCTCAGCTTAATGGTGAGTATAACTTTGAGAATTTTGTAGAAGGGGAATGCAATCGTTTGGCGCGAAGTGCCAGTCTGGCGGTTGCAAAGAACCCTGGTAAAACAGCCTTCAATCCCTTATTTTTATACGGAAATTCTGGCTTGGGGAAAACGCATCTTGCCCAATCGATTGGTATTGATGTGAAGCGTGAGTTACCGGAAAAAACGGTGTTGTATGTGAATGCCAATAAGTTTATGACTCAGTTTACTGACTCGGTGCGTAATAATTCACAAAACGATTTTCTGAATTTCTATCAGATGATTGATGTGCTGATTATTGATGACGTGCAAGAGTTTGCCGGTAAGACCAAAACACAAAACACTTTTTTCCATATTTTTAACCATCTCCACCAGTCTGGTAAGCAGCTGATTCTTACCTGTGATAAGGCTCCGGTTGAACTGAAAGGTATGGAGGACCGTTTGTTGTCACGCTTTAAGTGGGGCTTGTCTGCCGATTTGCAAATTCCGGATTTTGAAACGCGTGTATCTATTCTCAATAAAAAGATTTACAAGGATGGGTTGGAGGTACCCGAGGAAGTAGTGTATTATATTGCAAGCAACGTGGTAAACAATGTGCGTGAGTTGGAGGGAGCCCTAATCTCCTTGCTGGCGCAATCTACCCTAAACAAAAAGGAAATTACTTTCGAAACTGCTAAGCAAATCATCGATAAGCTGGTTAAGAAAACGACTAAGGAAGTATCTATTGATTCCATATCGCAGACCGTCTGTGATTATTTTGGTCTGGATTTGGATATTTTACAGTCGAAAACTCGAAAGCGCGAGATTGTTCAAGCGCGTCAAATTGCCATGTACTTTAGCAAAGGGTTAACCAACTCTTCATTGTCGACCATTGGTGCAAAAATTGGCAAAAAAGATCATGCCACGGTGCTGCATGCCTGTAAGGCCATTAATAACCTCATCGAAACCGATAAGGATTTTAAAGGTACTATAAAAGAAATTGAGGCTCAGCTAAAATCATAGTAAAGGATTTTCGCTGTACAACATAAAGACATCCTAATTTGGGGTGTCTTTTTTTTATATTTTTGAGCAACAAACGTGTTGTAACAATATGATTAAAAAATCTACAGAGATGAATAAACTAATGATTCTTCTTTTGGCTGTAATTCTTGTAGCCGGAGGATGTCAAACAAAGACAAGTGATCGGAGTATGAATCCTTTTTTTAGTAAGTACGAAACACCTTTTGAGGCACCACCTTTCCATCTGATTGAAGTGGAGCATTATATGCCTGCCTTTGAAAAGGGTATGCAGGAGCAGGTTGATGAAATTGAGGCGATCGTTAGCAATGACGAGGCTCCTGACTTTGAGAATACTATTTTGGCCTATGACCGTTCGGGAGGCTTGCTCGATAAGGTAGGTGCGGTATTCTTTAATATGCAGAGTAGCGACAACAGTGATGCGATCAAGGAAATTGCGCGGGAGCTGATGCCTATGCTTACCAAGCATAGTGACAATATTTCTATGAATATGGAGCTGTTTAAGCGTGTGAAGGCTGTGTATGAGCAGCGGGAAACCGCCAATTTGAATGCTGCTCAAATACGGGTTACGGAGAAGTATTATGATGATTTTGTACGCAATGGTGCCGAGTTATCAAGCGATGATCAGGAGAAATTGAAGAAGTTGAACGAAGAGCTGGCCACGTTGCAACTTCAGTTTGGCGAAAACCAATTGGCTGAGACCAATAAGAATTTTCAGTTGGTGGTTGATAATGAGGAGGATCTGGCCGGCTTGCCCGAAGGTGTAAAGATGGCAGCCGCCGAAACTGCCACAGCCAGCGGTAGGGAAGGTAAGTGGGTGTTTACTTTGCAGAAACCAAGCTTGATACCTTTTCTTCAATATGCCGATAATCGTGATCTGCGTGAGAAGATTTACCGGGGTTATTTTATGCGGGGCAATAACAACAATGACTTTGATAATAAGGAGATTTGCCGCAAGATGGCCATGATAAGGGCTGAGAAAGTACGCCTACTGGGTTATGATACCCATGCCGAATATGCTATTGCAACCAACATGGCTAAAACTCCAGAAAATGTGGATGCTTTCCTGATGGGACTATGGAAGCCTGCACTTGAAGTGGCTAAAAAGGAAAGAGATGCTATGCAGGCGATAATTGATCGTGAAGGTGGTAAATTTAAACTCAAGTCATGGGACTGGTGGTATTATGCCGAGAAGCTACGAAAAGAGAAATATGACCTTGATGAGTCTGAAATTACGCCCTATTTTCAGTTGGATAATGTTCGCGATGGAATGTTTTGGGTAGCCAATCAATTGTATGGTATCACCTTTACTTCAGTCGATAATGTGCCTTTGTATAATCCCGAGGCTGAGGTGTTTGAAGTAAAAGAAGCCGATGGTTCGCACATTGGACTACTCTATCTTGATTATCATCCGCGAGACAGCAAAGCACCGGGTGCCTGGCAAACCAGTTTCCGTAATTCCATTACCCGTGACGGAAAAAAAGTAGCCCCATTGGTATCATTGGTTTGTAACTTCACGAAGCCAACAGGTGATATGCCTGCACTTCTCACCTTCGACGAGGTAAGTACTTTGTTTCATGAGTTTGGCCATGGTTTGCACGCCTTGTTTACCCGGGGCGAGTATAAGCGCACGGCAGGAGTCGTGCCACAGGATTATGTAGAGCTGCCATCGCAGGTGATGGAAAACTGGGCTGCCGAGCCACAGGTAATGCGTCATTATGCCCGTCATTACAAAACCGGTGAAGTGATTCCCGATGCACTTATTGAAAAGTTGCAGAAGAGTGGTCATTTCAATCAGGGCTTTATCACTATTGAATATCTTGCCGCTTCGCTACTTGATCTAGCCTGGCATGATTTAAAAGCGGGTGATCAGGTGGATAATACGCTTGCTTTTGAGCAAGCCGCCATGGAAAAGATTGGCTTGATTGATGAGATCATTCCTCGTTATCGTTCTACTTATTTTAGCCATATCTTTAGCAGCGATTATTATGCGGCCGGCTATTACGTATATATTTGGGCGGCTGTGCTCGATTCAGATGCTTTTGAGGCGTTTAAAGCTAGTGGAGATATCTTCAATAAAGAGCTGGCCAATAAATTCCGCAAGCACTGCTTGTCGGAGTGTGGGGATGATGAAGGCATGGTGCAGTATCGCAAGTTCAGAGGACAGGATCCTTCCTTACAGCCTCTGCTCAAAAAACGAGGTTTAAATTAAGACACTTTGAAATGCCTGAGTGGTTCAGGTGAGAAATACAATAAAAGGTCGCAGCATTAAATGCAGCGGCCTTTGTTATTTTGAGAAAAGCTACCGGAAAGACAGAAAGAGTGCATTAAAGATAGTTGTAACTGAATGCCGGTGAGCTTTTCAAATTCTTTTATCCTGCAGTTAGCCAGCTAATTATTTCCTGATCATCGGGCAGTGTTTTGGGCGATATTACCTTTGCTATGGTGCCATCTTCATTAATCAGATATTTCTGAAAATTCCATTTCACGCTGCTGTCGCCGTAGTTATTCAGGGCCTCTGTTGTAAGCCATTTATACAACGGATGCATGTTTTTTCCTTTCACCGATATCTTGCTCATCATTGGAAAGGTTACCCCGTAATTGCGCTTACAGAACAGGCTGATTTCTTCATTGCTGCCGGGCTCCTGACTCAGAAAATTATTGGCCGGAAAACCGATGATGACAAAATCGTCGCCCCCATAGAGGTCATATACTTTTTGTAATTGCTCGTATTGACCCGTTAAGCCGCATTTGCTAGCCACATTCACGATCATCACCTTCTTGCCTTTTAACTCCGACATTTTAAATACCTCCCCATCGATGGTATTTACTTCAAAATCATAAAAGGAAGATTGTGCATTACTGAATCCTGTTGTGAGTAGCATACCGATAATTAACGTAAAAACTGATTTCATAAATAAGTAAATAAGAATTGAAATACTACATTAACGCAGTGTGTGTAAAATTGTTTAATTATTGTCCCTGGTAAATGGAACAAAACGCACCGGCAATAGGTCTTTTCGTCTTATTTCACCATTTTTTTTAGTGTATAGCACTAGCTGTTGCTGCCCCATATTTTCAATGGGAGCAATGAGTCGTCCGCCTTCGTTTAGCTGTTCAAACAATGCTTTGGGTACTTTATTGTTGGCTGCGGTTATCATAATGGCGTTGTAGGGTTGGTGGGCTTCCCATCCGTGATATCCATCGCCGGCCTTGCAGTATACATTGTTATAGCCCAATGCTGTAAGTGTGGAATCGGCCAGGCGAGCCAGGGGCTTAATGATTTCGATGGTGTATACTTCTTTCACGATTTCGGAGAGAACGGCGGCCTGATATCCTGATCCAGTGCCGATTTCCAATACTTTATCCTCCTTACCCAGTTGTAACTGTGCCGTCATGTAGGCCACAATGTAGGGTTGTGAAATGGTTTGATGATATCCGATGGGCAGTGGTCGGTCGTCGTAGGCATAGTTCTGTAAATCCTGAGGTACAAAGAGGTGACGAGGCACCGCCTGCATAGCAGCAAGCGTAGCCTCGTGCTTAATACCTCGCTTCATAATTTGGTTAACAACCATTTCAGCTCTCATGGTATCCGTGCTTTGGATAAGTAGCGCAAGAATGATATTTAGCAAGCCAGGTATCATTCCTGATTATTCTATCACCTCGGGATGTGCATTGTCAGGTACTGAAATATGGCTTTGAACAATTCGCCATGTACCATCACGTTTTTCAAGTACACCTGTGTGTCTGAAGCCTTCCAGCCTAAAGGGTTCGCCCTTGGTTTCGAAGCAGGTATCCAGTAGTTGCGAATACCAGGCAACATTCTGGTCCTTACTTAGCTGAATACGTGTGTTTTTTGAGCTGATGGTATAGTCCGGTTTATTACGAATGGCGGTGCTCATCCATTCGTAGTAATCTTCCCATCCATACCATATTTCGTCCAGATCAGCTCCAATATTTAATGTGTTTTCATCTTTGGCAAAGCATTCCGAAAAAGTTTTTAAATCTCCCTCTTCCTGTGCCGTAATCATTGTGTCCAAAACGGCTTGGATAGGTGCAGTTTCTTTGCTAATCGTTCCGCTGTCAATTGTTTTCATGGTGCAATGTTGTTGGTTAGTAACAAAAAAATGTCTTGTCTTTACACGGTTTTATTAAAGTTAGTTATTTGTCTATTTGATGTCAACAGCTGTGTGTCTACATCGTGTTGAGTCATAATTTTATTTACTTTTGTGTTTTTGAATTGAAACTCATGTATAGATATTTCATTGAACTTGCCTATAATGGCGCATCTTATCATGGTTGGCAGATACAACCCAACGCGTTATCGGTACAGGAGGTGTTGAACGATGCCCTGTGTAAGGCTTTGCGCCAGCGCATTAATGTGGTAGGCTGTGGTCGTACCGATACGGGCGTTCATGCTTCTTATTTTGTGGCACATTTCGATAGTGCGGTGTGTATCGAAAATTGCGAGCAATTGGCATTTAAGTTGAATCGCATTGTAGGAAACAAAATTGTTGTTTATGCTGTTACACCTGTTTCCAATGAGGCACACAGTCGTTTCGATGCTGTTTCACGCACCTATCATTATTATTTAAAAACCGAGAAGAATCCTTTTCAGTATCTGTATAGCTATCGTCCTTTTTATAAGGTGGATATAGAAAAGATGAATGCTGCTGCCCGTGTACTGTTTGATTATACTGATTTTACCAGCTTTAGCAAGTTGCATACTGATACTAAAACCAATAATTGCCGCGTGATGCAGGCGCGCTGGGAGGCTGGCGAGGACGGGGCTGTATTTATTGTGCAGGCTGATCGTTTTCTGCGCAATATGGTGCGTGCTATGGTAGGCACTTTGCTGGAAGTAGGGAGGGGTAAGATTTCCGTGTCCCAATTTCGTGAAGTATTGGAACAAAAGGATCGGGGTGCAGCGGGAACTTCGGTGCCTGCCCAGGCCTTGTTTTTGGTTCATGTGGCTTATCCGGACTCTGTGTTTACTCCACAGCGCAGGTTTATGGCTCCTTTATGATGTGCGTTCATTATATTTAGCAACTTATCGGATAGGGCAATGTGTTTAACTCATTTAGTATCCGATAAGTACTGTCATCATCTTCTTAACTATTCCATATTTCCCAGGCTGCTTCGGCTTGCTTGTGCAACATTTCAAGGCCATTTTTGGCTGTTGCCCCCTGATCAATGCCATTCTGCATGAAGCGGGTCACCTCAGGATTATAAGTTAAGTCGTAGAACAGGTGCTTTGAACCTGTCCATTGATACGGGATATCGGGACTGCTGTCAACATTGGGAAACATGCCCAGCGGAGTGCAGTTGACAATGATCTGATGGGCTTGCATGGTACTTTTATCCAGCTGATCATAGCTGAGATAATCAGTTTGTGCCTTTCGCGATACATACCGGTGTTCAATGTTAAGCAGGGTGAGTGCTTCAGCGACAGCTTTCGCAGCACCGCCGGTACCCAATACTAAAGCCTTTGTGTGATGTGATGCCAGTAAGGGTTTTAAGGATTCGCTAAATCCTATTAAGTCAGTGTTATATCCCTTCAGACTGGGTTTTTTACCCTGCCAGGTTACTTTGATGGCGTTGCAGGCACCCACATTACGTGCCGAATCATCCAGTTCGTCGAGGTACTTAAATACCGTCTCTTTGTGCGGGATGGTCACACTGAATCCTGCTATGTAAGGATGACTCTCCAATAATTGGGGGAGCTCATCAATGTTTTCAATTTCAAAATTTAGGAAACGGGCATCAATTTTCTCAGTCTCAAATTTTTGGGTGAAGTATTTCTGCGAGAATGATTGTGCCAGTGGGTAGCCAATTAATCCGAATGTTCTCATGGTGTTATTGCTGTTTTTTAGTGGCCAGTAATTCAGTAATGGTAATGCTTGCTATCCCTAAAATAATAAAAACAAGAGCAAAATAAAATTCTGCATCCAATGTTGGCATGTAATACTCAAAACCCACGGTTTTCACCTTTTCGCCAAACTGCTCCTGTAGTTCATTTTTCCAGGGCCACAGAATGCCCAGCGATCCCGTAATAAAGCCCGTCAGCAGGGCGATTGTCTGATTGTGGTATTTCTTAAGCAGCCATGACAGTACGTGTGAAAAAGCAACAAGGCCCAGTCCGGCACCAAGTCCTACGGGCAGCAGAATATCCATTGCCATGTCGTTAACGCCGTCAATCATTACCAGCTGATAATTACCCATGAGAATCAGTACGAATGAGCCGGAGAGACCCGGTAGTATCATGCTGCATATTGCCACTACGCCACATAATATCAGGTAAATGAAGGAGTCGTTTTGGCTGGCAGGAGTGAGGACCGATATAGAAACTGCGATGGCTGTACCCACCGCAAGGCTGACGAGCGTAGAGAGTGACCATTTTTTAACGGTTTTACCTACAAAGTAGATGGAGGCCAATACTAAACCAAAAAAGAAGGCCCATATATAGATGGGATAGTTCAGAAAAAGGTACTCAAATAAGCGGGCCAGGCTGATGATGGCTGCGCCCACTCCGGCGAAGAGGGACACTAGGAAATACAGATCAAGGTGCTGGGCCAGGGCTTTGAACTCGCCTTTGAAGAGCAATTGAAGTGCCTTTGTGTTAAAAGATTTGATGGCGTTGATCAAGCGCTCAAAAATATTGGTAATCAACGCAATGGTGCCCCCTGAAACACCGGGTATCACATTGGCAGCACCCATAGCAGCACCTTTGATAATAATTTTTAAATAATCTGTAATTTCCTTATTCATTTTTATTGCTTTCTCTGTTTATGATACTATTAATCAGTATTTCTATGTCCTTATCGGCTACCATATCAGGGTAGTCATCGGCCAATGTTTTAAGGCCATCGGCATCCATATATATAGCTTCACGAAGGGGAAGAAGCGCTTTATCTTTACAATCCAGATAGTGATAATAGGCCACCGATGTGAGATAGTGAATGGCTGCCATTTCACCGTTTTGATCGTGGAGACTTAGTACATAAGCTTCAATATCAAAGTCCTTGTTGAGTATGATTTTTAGCTTCAGCAATTCAAACCATCCACTGAGCTCGCTGGGATCCAGGTTGAGGCCATTCTCCAGGCTGCGTGCTGCGTCTTCGGTTTTTTCCAGCTCAAAGAGTCCCCGTGCGTGAGCAAACCAGTAATCGGCATTCAAGGGATTAATGGCAATGGCTTGATCAATAGCTTGCAAGCCGTCTTCAAACTTATCTGTTTCCATTAAAGTAGTCCCCAGCCCGTACCAGGCATCGGCCTGCTTGGGTGCTATTTTAATTACCTGCTGGTAAAAGCGGATGGCGAGAGGATAATTGCCCAGCTGCTCCCAGCAGTCGCCAATATACTGATACACGAGCGGTCCGTCGTCGCCCAATGCCAGGTGTTCTGTGTAAGCATCCAGTGCTTCTGCGAAAAATCCGGATTGTACCAGGCTGTTTCCGCTGTTAAAATGCGCTTCGGGATGCTTGGGATTAATGGCCAGTGTATAGGCATAGGCCTTGCCTGCCTCCTCATGCAGTCCCAGCTTACTGTAGATAACTCCCAGGTTGTACCAGCCATTCTCCGAAAAAGGATTGATAGTAAGCAGTCTTTTGTAGGCAGCAATGCTTTTTTTATACTCAAGGTTCTTGTCCAGAGAAAAGGCGTATTCAAACAAGGCGCTCTCATTGTTGGGCGCTTGCTTGAGTAAGACCTTCAGAAAAGTGACCGATTCCAAATACAGCTCGTGCTGATTCAGGTTGTAGCTCACCTCCAAAAGTACTTCCTCTTGTTCGTCGTAGGCACTGTTAACGGCCTGCCAGTAGTATTCTAAGGCCTTACTGATCTTGCCTTTTTGAAGCATAATCCAGCCCATGGTCAGAAATACATCGGGGTTGGTTGATTCAATGGCTGCCACGCTCTCAAGCATTTTCAAGGCAGCGTCCAACTCACCCTGCTCGGCAAGGTGCATCGCTTTTTTTACAATGAGGCTGGCGGCACCCGGGTGCTGTTTCAGGCCAATATTTAGTACCTGACCGGCTTTTTTTATCTTGTTTTTGTCAAAATAGAAGTCATAAATGTTTTCGATTTGATGCACATCAAAATATTCAATTTTGTCTGTGCTCAGCATTTTTTCAAAACGCTTGATTGCCTGCAAAACCTCGTCGTAGTTTGCGTGCAAATACTCTTGCATAAATTCTTATTTTAATTGTTACAAAAATATCAATTTTATCAGCATCGCCAATGTTGTTCTGGAATTGTTATCAACAGGTGTCAGTGTAAGGGTTTGTGATTGCTTGTGCGAATTGATATATTTATAAAAAAACCACTATGGATTATGTGCTGATTAAAAACGGGCAGCTGGTTGCTGCAGGCGATGTGAAGCGCAAAGATGTGTTGGTTGGTAATGATAAGATAATTGAGGTGGCCACCCGCATTGACCGGCCGGAGCCTGAGACACCGGTTATTGATGCCGAAGGTAAATTCATCTTGCCTGGTGGGGTTGATAGTCATATATTTTTCAGTGAGTTAATAGAACAGGATGCCGGCTCTTTGCGGCGCTTTAATCAGGCACAAATTATTGGAGCCACTACTACTACCCTTGAACCTCTTGTGGCAGAAGCTGTAACTGTCTTTCAGAAGGAGCTTGCTATGAGGCGTAACAAGCAATATGGTATCAATGCCGATTATGGCTTTCATCTGTCGCTTAACAGTTGCTCGCATTTTACGGGGCGCGATCTGGAGTATTGTCTTGCCCATGAGGGTATCGCTTCTTTATACCTTCGCTGGCCCCTTTGTGAAACACATCAGGATAATCTATTCGCACTGATGACGACGGCGGCCAATAATGACATTCCCGTGTTGGTTGATATGCATAAGCCCGGAGAATGGGGGGAGGCTTATGTTGGGCTGTCACAGATATCAATGGCTACTGTGGAGGAGCATCTGAGGCAAGTACATGCTTTGTTGGTATTAAGCAAAAAGGCAGGTTGTACAATATGCTTGTTAAACATCTGTTTTCAGGAGGAGTTGAAGATTATAGAAGCACATAATGATGCTGGCCACCGTGTGTATGCAGAACTGTCGTTTCCTTTTCATATTGCCGATCAGGATAAGCTTTTCATGGGTGATACTTCCATTTATTCCGGTTTTCCTCTTGTAAGTAACATTACCTTGCTTAGCGAAGATAATTTGTGGCGATGCTTCAATAATCCACGTTTTCTATTGGCGCGTCCGATGCTGAAGTTATCCGGTCAGGGTGTGTTGGATGGCAGTCAGGTGGATAATCGTCCGGATGAGTATATCCTACTCAAAAACCTCTTGTCTGTTTTGTATACCTGGGGCGTGCAGCAAGGGAAGTTAACAATGCCCGATTTAGTGGAGCTGCTGGCTACACGTCCGGCTCGCCTCATGGGTCTCTATCCTAAAAAAGGCGTGTTACAGGCCGGATCCGATGCTGATATTGTTATTTGGGACGGCCATACTATCCGTAATCTGTACTGCCATCTTCCCGGGGCTTTCGAGCAAGGGCTTCGCAGTTTTCCGCTGGAGGGGCGTGTGGAATTTGTATTTATTAAAGGGCGTATGGTGTATAATGGTGAGAGCTTTAGTGAAGAGAGCGTTAGTGGAGCTTATCTTTATCGCAGCTCATTGCTCTAGCATAAAGAATCCTATGCTGATAATTATTGTCGAAGAAAACCCTTCGCTTTCTGCACTATTGTAACAGAAGAGAAGTGGAAAGGCTGCTCAAACGGCTGAAAATATATATATTTGGCCAGTCAAAAACACATGAATGCATCATAAAACAAATACGATAGAAGCATCCGAAGGGGGTGTGAAAAGGGTTGGTAGTGATAATCTTTTTGATATCAATCGTTTATTGCGGTTGGTAGTCCGGAATTGGTATCTTTTTGCCATTTCGTTTCCACTATGCCTGGGGGCTGTTTTTATTTATCATCGTTACACCGTTCCTGTGTATAAGGCTTCGGCCACCTTGCTGCTTAAAAGTGGTGAGCAAAAATCTTTTAGTAAAGCCGATTTAATTGAAGGCTTTGGTCTGTCGCCCGAGATGCGGAGTATTGAAAATCAGAGTTTCATAATCCGGTCGCGTAACATTATTAAAAAAGCCATAGATCGTCTCGATTTTGGTGTAGCTTATTATCAAAAAGGACGCTTTAAAGATACTGAGCTCTATAATCACTCGCCCTTTGTGGTGGAGTTTGACTCGCTACATCCTCAGCTACTAAATGTGCCTATTGAGCTGGTGTTTAACGACAATAATACTTTGTCGGTCTCCGTGAATACTGAAGGGGCCAACCTACATTCTTTTGCTACCGAATCGTTTGTGGGGCGTATTGGTAAGCTTAGTGCCGAGCATCAGCTTAAGGAGGGTGAGTGGCTTACGCAGGCCGGATATTCTTTTCGTGTCTTACGCAAGCCCGATGTTCATGTTAATCCTGATGCCCGTTATTCGTTTTCCTTTCAGTCGCATCGGCAGTTAACGAGTCAATACCGGGGTGGATTGGGTGTTACGCCTTATCGTGAAGGGTCCAGTATATTATTTATCAGTTCGGTGGGTACCAATACCGATAAGTTAATACGCTTCCTGGATGTTTTGTGCGAAGTTATTATGGAGCATAATCTGGATCGTAAAAACGACATGGCAACACGCTCCATTGCATTCATTGAGTCGCAGCTGGAAACGGTGGCCGATACCCTTGACAGGATACAGAATCGCCTGTCGGCTTATCGCAAGTCCAATCGTTTTATGGGGCCTTCCGAGTTTTCGCAGAAGCTGGCCGATAAATATTACGAAACAGAGAGTGCTTTGAAGATGCTGCGTATGCGCATCGATTATTATGAGTACTTGCAAGAAAACCTAAAGGTGTCCGACGATTTTGAGCAGTTTCTATTGCCGGCCGTGGATAGTGAGAATACGGGGTTGGTGAGCGAATTGGTGTCACAGCTGATTGAATTGCAGAAAGAACTGGAGATGCTGCGTGAGGCGGCACAGGAGGATAATCAGTATTTGCAGAAGCAGCAGCACCGTATGGAGGTAACCGTAGAGCTGTTGAATAAAACCATCAATCAGGTGCTTCGAAATTTTGCCCTGGAAGAGAAAAGCATACAAACAGAGCTAAGCACCATATTGGCTGATATGGAGAAATTACCGGAGCTGGAAAAGGATTATCTGGTGATTGACCGTAGCTATAAGCTGAATGATGCAATATATACTTTTTTGCTGCAGAAGCACTCCGAAACGCAGATTTCTAAAGCCAGTAATGTGCCCGATAATGAGGTGATTGATAATGCTTCTGTGTCGCAATTGGTATCGCCCAATAAAAGCAGTGATTATAAAAAGGGACTGATGTTAGCCCTGCTGATTCCCGCCGCATTTATTGGACTCAAAGAGTTTCTGAATACCAAGGTGAGGGGTAAGGATGATTTGAAGCAACTACTACCTCATGTGCCAGTTGTGGGGGTTGTAGTGCATAATAAAAATGGCGCCGAGAATGTGATAGATGCCTATCCGCACTCGGTAATCAGCGAGGCTTTCCGATCTATTCGTACCAAGTTGAAGTTTATGGCCGGTAATCGCGAGATGAAGGTGATTACGCTCACTAGCTCCAATACCGGAGAGGGGAAAACATTCTGTGCTCAGAATATCGCATCGGTATTCTCCATATCGGGTAAGCGCACCGTTATTGTTGGTTTTGATATGCGCAAACCGCGTTTAACAGCGCTGCACAACTTGCATGACCAGGCCGGTTTGTCCACGTATTTTATTGGTCAGAGCAGCCCTGATGAAATTGTTTATCCAACCGATAAGGATAATTTGTTTGTAATGCCGGCAGGTCCCATACCTCCCAATCCCAGTGAGTTAATTGTGGGAGAGAAGACCCATGAGTTGTATGAGTATCTGCGCAGTCACTTTGATGTGGTAGTGGTTGATTCGCCGCCTATTGGCCTGGTGGCTGATGCTCGTCTGTTAATGAGCTATTCCGACTGTAACTTGTTTATTGTGCGTTCGCATTATACCGAGAAGGACCACATGGCCCATACAGTAGATAATTTGTTAAGTGAAAAGGTAGAAGGTCTGGGTGTTATTCTCAACGATGTTTCGATTAAAGATAAGGGCTATGGCTATTATACCTCTGAATATTACGGAGCCAAGGTTTAGAGAGCGGCTCCGTCTTTAGTAATAGGTCATTTAAAAAAACTGCTGTAGCTTACTCAGGTTTTTAACCAATAGGGCGTAAATGCCACCCACTTTATTACTGCGTAAGGCGCGGTAGTCTTCCTTTGATTTTTGTATCATATTACCAATGGATCGGTTGCTTACACCGCCCAGTCGCATATTAATCAGTGTTTCGTTAATGTGGTGGCTTTGGGATTGCGGATGCATAAATAGGCGCAGCATATAATCGTAGTCAGCGGCAATGCGGTAGCTGGTATCAAATGCGCCAATGATTGTGGCCAGGTCTTTTTTCATGTATACGGTGGGATGGGGGGGCATCCATCCCCGCTTCAATAGTTTAGCGCTGAAGGGCTGGCTTTTCCAAAAGCGGACAACCTTCTGTTCGGGTGTGCCATTAATGTAATTCAGATTGCCATACAGTAAATTACATTCATTATTATTCGCAGCATTAAGGATGTGTTCCACTACCTTGTCGTCATAAAATAAGTCATCGGCATGCAGAAAGCCTACCCACTGTCCGCTCGCCATCTGTAAACCCTTATTCATGGCATCATAGATACCCTTATCGGGTTCGCTGATCCATTTGTCTATCGAGGCACTGTTTTGCTCGATAATGGATAATGTGCCATCTGTTGACTGTCCGTCAATTACTATGTATTCAATATGCTGGCGTGCCGTTTGTGTGTTGACGCTGTTGATGGTGTCAGCAAGCGTTTTTGCGCTGTTATACGTTACGGTAATTATAGTTATCTTATTCATCTCCCCTGCTAGTCGAAATAATAAAGCTGAATGTCTTTTTTTAGTGTTTCCCGGGCTTTATCAATATAAAATTTGGTTTCGTTAATGCTCTTCTCGAGAATTATCCTTGCCAGCTGCAGCCCCGGTGCATCGGGTCTTACTTCGGCGGATGCTGAATTGATTAGCTTGATTACTTCATCGCGTCCACGCAGTATGGCATCCCAGCTGGCGGTAGGGAGATATACCTGCATGGCAAAATTATGCTCAAATTCATTTCGAATACTTTGTAGCATATTTTTTTGTAGTTGCAGGCAATTTATTCCTTGCTTGTTTTCACGCAGTACCAAGGCCTCCGGATTAATGCGTTCCAGTAATATGGTTAAGCGTTCGTAGGCCTGCAGACGTGTTGGTATTAATGTTTTGTAAGTGTTGTTGGCCAGTTCCAGTTCCTTTAGTTTAAGGTTGTGCTTTAAAAACCAACGGAGCAATAGCAGCAGCGGTGTACTTATTAAAACCACCAGGCCAACAATCTTCAATATTTCATTGAGGGCAATCATGAGTGTTTAGTTTACAAATATTCTGTCAAATTATAAGTAGAGTTCATTCTAATTATTCCTTTCTTCTTTTATTTAAACTGAAAGTGTGAAAGTGTAATAATTTCGCATCAAAAAATGGTATTCTGTGTGTGGATTTATGTTGCCAGCTTTTAAATTTTAACTAATTTTGCGTTTACGGGTGCAAGATATAAAATGTTTCACACCGATAGGAATTGATCGTGAATTTATCGGCTTTTTACCGTGTTGTTTTTAAAATAGTGGATGTTGTGATAATTAAGCTTCTGTTCCTTTTTTGAATCTACTACTTCGCGCTTTCAGAGCCGCTATGATCACGTTTGGTTGACGTTTATAGTAAATATACACATATGAATAACACAGTTATATCTAGTCGCATTAATGCGCTATCTGAGTCGCAGACCATTCAGATGAACCAAAAGAGCAGAGCCTTAAAAGAGAGTGGAGTGGATGTGATTAACCTGACTATTGGAGAGCCAGATTTTAACACCCCGGAACATATTAAGGCAGCAGCGGTTAAAGCCATTAGTGATAATTTGACACATTATCCGCCTGTAGCGGGTTATCCTGCTTTAAAAACCGCGATTGCCAATAAGTTGTCGCAAGAAAACGGACTGTGTTACACGCCTGAGCAAATTGTGGTATCAGGAGGCGCAAAGCATAGTCTTGCTAATGTATTGCAATGTATTATCGATAAAGGTGATGAAGTGATTATACCCGCCCCTTATTGGGTGAGTTATATCGAGTTGGTGAAGTTGGCAGAGGGGACACCGGTAATTGTAGAGGCAGATGTAGAGGCGGATTTTAAGATCACCCCGGAGCAGTTGGAACAGCATATTACAGCGCGTACCAAGGCCATTTTATTTAATTCACCTTCAAACCCTACAGGCAGTGTTTACAGCGCAGAGGAGATGAAGGCGCTTGCTGCGGTGTTGGAAAAGTATCCGAAGGTGCAGATCATTTCAGACGAGATATATGAAAAGATTAATTTTGTAGGTAAACATGTGGGCTTTGGTGAGTTTGAAGCTTTGCGTGAGCGTACCATTGTGATTAATGGTGTATCAAAAGGTTATGCAATGACCGGTTGGCGCATTGGTTATCTGGCCGCACCATCCGCTATTGCCAAGGCTGTCACCAAGCTGCAAGGGCAGTTTACCTCGGGAGTATGTTCCATTGCTCAGGCGGCTTCTATTCAGGCCTTTGAGGGGGATCAGAAGTGTGTGGAAGATATGCGTCAGGCTTTTCTTAAACGCCGCGATCTTGTTCTTGACATGGTGAAGGATATTCCTGGCTTTAAGCTTTCTGTGCCGGATGGTGCTTTTTATATATTCCCTGATATCAGCGCTTATTTTGGTAAGTCGGATGGAGATACCACCATTCATACGTCCATGGATATGTGTATGTATCTGCTGGATAAAGCGCATGTGGCATCTGTACCTGGCAGTGCCTTTGGTAGTGAAAAGTGTGTTCGCTTTTCTTATGCCACTTCCGAGGATCAGTTGAAAGAGGCTTTTAAACGTGTGAAAACTGTTTTGGCTCAATTAAAATAGACAGACTAATGCATAGCTGCGCCGAACGATCCCGACAATATACTGGGACGTTCGGCGTTGTTGTTTGTGTTCTAAATACTTGTTATTGCGAATCATGCTGTATTCGTAGCTGAAGATTTTTTATCCGGTAAAAAAAATGTTACTTTGAGTAATTAAATAATAGCGTAAGCGCCGCATGAGTAAGAATAAACAACCCATTAGCAGTACCAATAAAGAAGGGTACATCATTGAGTTTAAAAACGCCTGCATCCGCCAGCAGGAACACATGATTCTGCAGGATGTGAATTTTAGTATTAAGCCAGGTGAGTTTGTCTATTTAATAGGAAAAGTAGGCAGCGGAAAGTCCAGTCTTCTGAAATCCATGTACAAGGAACTTCCATTGGAGGAAGGATATGGATTTGTGGCTGGTTATCCTCTAAAATCTATCAAGAGCAAAGAGGTGCCGCTGTTGCGGCGCAAAATGGGTATCGTATTTCAGGATTTTCAGCTTCTTTCCGATCGTAGTGTATACGATAACCTGATGTTTGTGCTCAAGGCTACCGGTTGGAAGGATAAGAAAGACATGGATAAGCGTATTCGCGATGTCTTGTCGCACGTAGATATGGTGCATAAGGGCTACAAAATGCCGCATCAACTCTCAGGAGGTGAGCAGCAGCGTATCGGTATTGCGCGTGCCTTGCTGAACTCACCGGATTTGATACTGGCTGATGAGCCTACGGGTAACCTGGATCCTGACACCTCAGACGAGCTTATGCAGTTGCTCAAGAAGATCTGCCTGTCGGGGAATACCGTAATTATGGCCACGCATAACTATAATTTGCTAAAGAAATTTCCGGGCCGTACCATTCGCTGCGAGGATACGCGCTTATTTGAGTCGCGGCAGGAGGAGATCGATTTTAGTCTGCTTGACTAAGGGAAAAAGGTGCTCAGTATATCAACTGGTGGGTGTAAAAGGTATAAGTTAAATTATTGTGTTCGAAAAAAAAACCTTGTGGCGTTTACCTTTCTGGCTCTTGTACTTTTGTTATCTTTAAGCACTAAAATGTGAGCGGGAAGACTAAAATTCCTGCTTCTTCGTTTTTCATAGATACAATCATAAATTAAAGGCCTTATCCTTATGATGAGAATAATCGCGTTGTTGCTGTTTACTAGCCTGGTGCATCTAAGCAATGCACAGCAATCGCTTAACTACCAATCGCAAAAGCAACTATATGAACAAGGCATGGAGATGTATCGCCTTGGTAAATATGGCTTAGCACGCAATACTTTTACCGCCTATCTAAATCAGGCTGGCGATAATAGCCCTTCGCTGCAAGCTGAAGCAGCCTACCTGGTGGCTGTGTGTGCGCAAAAGTTGGAGAATGATGATGTGGAATACTTGTGGGAGCGTTACCTCATGGATTTTCCTTACAGTAATCGCTTGGAGTACGCCCGCATGCATTTGGGAGATTATTTTTTAGAGAGCCGTAAATACCGTCAGGCAAGTCGTTGGTACGATCGCGTTAAGGTGTCATCTTTAGATGATGCAGCACGCATTGATTACTACTATAATGCCGGTTATGCTTCGTTTGCGCAGGAGGAATATGATACTGCCTTGCAGCGGTTTAATAAAATACGTGGACGTGAGCACCGGTATAGTGCTGCGGTGAACTATTACTATGCGCATATACAGTATCATAAGGGCAATTATCAAACCGCACTCGAATCTTTTAAGAAGCTGGAAGGGGAGAAGGCGTTCAAGAAGGTGACTCCCTATTATATCGCACAAATATACTACCTGCAGGAGGATTACTCAGCTGCCATTAGCTATGCTGAAGAGCTTGCGGAAGGAGGTGAGCAGATGCGGCAAGCCGATATGAACCGAATTATAGCCGATTCTTATTACGCGCAAAAGAATTACGAAAAGGCGGTGGTGTATTATTTAAAAGTTCTTGATCTGTCCGATGAGCCGCGACGTGAGGATTATTATCACCTCGGTTTTGCCAACTATTTTCTGGGGCATTACGCGGAAGCAAGCACTAGTTTATCGCAGGTAGCGACGGGTGATGATGCTCTGGCACAGAATGCCTATTATCATTTGGGCGATTGTTATTTGCGTGCAGGGGATAAGAAAAGAGCGCGTGTGGCTTTTGAGGCAGCCTCTAAACTGGAGCATGATAAAGAGATACAGGAAGATGCTTCGTTTAATTACATCAAGTTAAATTACGAGCTGGCCTACTCGCCTTTCAATGAAATTATTAATTCGTTCATGCGTTACATCGAGCTGTTTCCTGAGAGCGACAAGGTTGATGAGGCATACACCTATTTGGGTAAAGCCTTTTTAACCACAAAAAATTACCGAGAGGCGCTTACTTCCATGGAGAAGATCAGTCATAAGACAGCGGATGTGTATCGTGCCTTGCAAAGGGTAGCGTATTTTAGGGGTCTTGAGCTTTTTACTGATCTTAATTTTAGCGAAGCCATTGAGTTTTTCGATTATAGCCTTAAATATGCCGAATACGATAAGACGCTTAAGATTGGGGCTTTCTACTGGCGGGGCGAAGCCTATTACCGTCAGGGCAATTATGCCAAGGCTATCACCGATTTTCGTGAGTTTATTTATCAACCGGGTTCTTTCGAGATGAAAGAGTTTTCGGTGGCTCATTATAATATTGCCTATAGTTATTTTAAACAGAAAGAATATGCCGAGGCACAAAGCTGGTTCCGTAAATTTATTAAGCTTAGCGATGGGCGCGACCGCGTGATGATGGGTGATGCCTATAATCGTACAGGTGATTGCTACTATGTGGAGCGTCAGTTCGATCAGGCCATTCTATGGTACGATAAAGCCTCGGCGATCCCAGAGGGGGCACCCGACTACGCCTTATTTCAAAAGGCTTTTTGCCAGGGGCTGATGAAGCAGTATGATCGTAAGATTAGTGTCCTTAACGATTTATTGGGGCGCTATCCGCAATCGCCTTATGTTGATGATGCACTTTATGAAACGGGTCGATCATATGTAGCTGTGGGCAATAGTGATAAAGCAATTTACTATTATAAGCGCACAAAGGAGAATTATCCTAAGGGTAGTTATGCTAAAAAGGCACTATTGCAGTTGGGGCTGGTTTATTACAACAGCAACGACAATGGTAATTCAATGACTTTTTATAAGCGGGTGGTGAATGAATACCCGGGTACTCCTGAAGCGGAAGATGCTCTGGCCGGTATTCGCAGTATCTATATGGACAATAACGACTTGAATGGCTATATGAAATATACGGCTTCGCTGGGTACCTTCGCCCAGGTAGATGAGCGTGAGCAGGATAGCCTTACCTTTGTATCGGCGGAGCGTTTTTACATGCAGAGTGATTGCGAACGCGCCATATCTCATTTTATGAATTATTTAACGCGTTTCCCGCAGGGTAAATTTGTATTGAACGCACATTTTTACAAAGCCGATTGCCAGTACAAGACAGGTGCCTATACCGATGCGCTCAGCTCCTTCGAGTATGTAGCGGGTCGCGAGCGTAGCCTCTTCACCGAGGAGGCCCTGATTCGCATGGGTGAACTGCATTATCAGCAGGGAGCGTACCAGCGTGCTTACGAAAGCTTTACGCGACTGGAGCTGGAGGCTGAGATAGCTGCCAATCGGTTGGAAGCGAAGATTGGTAAGATGCGTTGTCTGGCTAAGATTGATCAACCGGAACAGTGTATTGAAGCTGCCGAGAATTTGCTGGATCTACCTAAGGTGGCCGATGAAATCAAGCGCGAAGCTAGGTTTAATATGGCAGTTAGTCATCAGCATTTAGGCAATGAGCAGGATGCCTTCGAAAATTATAAGCTGCTTGCTAAGAACACCAAGAGTATTGAAGGTGCCGAGTCGAAATATCAGCTGGCGCAAATACTCTATGTTCGCGATAAGAAAGAAGCGGCAGAAAAAGAGGTGTTTGACTTTATTGATAAAGGGACATCTCATCAGTATTGGCTGGCACGCAGCTTTATTTTACTGGCCGAGATTTATCATGATCGTGGTGAAACCTTTCAGGCTATTCAGTATTTGCAAAGTATTAAGGATAACTATCAGGGTGATGATGATATTGCCCAGCGTGTTGATGGGTATCTAAAGGCATGGAATTCCCAGGATAATCAAGCTGCTACCGATAATCAAAACCCTGCAAACTAATGTATCAAATGAGAGTAATATATAGTTTTTTTGTGCTTCTCTTTCTAGGTAACTGCCTGGTTACAATGGCTCAGGAGGAGATTAGCCAGGATGTAAAAGTTGTTAAAGAATACACGCCCACTGTGTCCGATGCTTATAAAATTAGTTATATGCCCCAATTGGGCGATTCGGGCACGGTGAAGCCACGTTTTAATTATCATATATTAAGCACTTCGGTGGCTACTGACTATCAGCCATCGCCCATTGAGGCGGCGAAGATAAAAACGGCGCGTAAAGAATATCTGCACAAAACCTACCTGAAAGGGGGTGTGGGTAATTACAGTACCCTTGAGGCTGAGCTGGGATATAATATTCTGGCCAATGAGGAATACGTGCTAGGGCTGCAGGTAGGTCATATCAGTTCCTTGGGCAACATTACCCTGGAGGATGACAATACAGTGGATGCGCCTTACCATAATACGTCTGCCGGGCTCGATTTCAAGCATTTTTTCGATGATAAAACCCTGCTTGTTAACATGGATTTTGATCGTCGTGCATATCAATACTACGGTTATCAGACGCTTTCGCCCGAAGGGGCTTATGTCTTGCCCAATGGAGAATTGGTGGGTGGCATGCATTATATGCCTGAAGAGGATCAGCGTCTGTCTTTATTTAAAGCCACGGTTGGTCTGTATAATAATGAAGCAGATGTTCGAAAGACGCGATATAATGCCAATGCAGGAATTGAATCTTTCGGCACACTTACGGGCGTAAATCAGTTTGGCGTATTGCTAAACGGACAGGTGCATAAGCCCATTGATAACATAGGTTTGCGCCTTGATGCAGGTATTGAGGCTTATAAAACCAATGTGCCCGATTCGCTGGGGCCACGCTATACTTTCGACGATCGCTCTCAGCTATTGGTGCGGGTGCAGCCATCGCTTACTTTTAATTTCGATCGGGCAAAGCTCAGGGTAGGTATGTTGCTGGCTGGCGTTATTGATACGCAGGATGATAAGTTTTATGTAACACCTGATGTGCTGGGTGAGCTCACCGTTGTAGAGGGTATTGCCACGGTGTATGCCGGTATGAATGGTCGCGTCAGCATTAATGATTACGCAAGTATGATGTACGAAAATAATTTTGCGGCTGCTGATGTTAATGTAAAGTCGTCGGTGTATGGGCTCAATTTTGTGGGCGGTGTTAAAGGTAACTTTAGTGCTGCAACCTCCTTCTCAGCAGGTCTTGAGTATGGTTTGTTTAACGATGAGCATTTCTGGGTGAATCGATCCTTTAGTACGCGCGAAGAAGCTCCAGGCTTGAATGCAGCGCAGGATTATGGGAATATATTTGATGTGGTGTATGACGATGGCTCACTGCTTAAAGTACATGGAGAGTTGCTTTATCGACCCAAAGAAAGCATGAATTTTGCGCTTAGTGGAGCCTATTATGGTTGGCATCTCGATGAGCAGTTGGAGGCATGGCACAAGCCGGAAGTTGAGCTTGCGCTCGAAGGTAATTTCAAAGTGATGGAGAATCTGCATGCCTTGGCCGGAATTCATTATATGGGTGAGCGCTGGGCTTACGATGTTACGCGTGATGATTTAAGCAAAAAGTTAAAGGGCGTGGTTGATGTGAATGTTGAGGCGGAATATTTTTTCAGCAAGCAGTGGTCATTCTGGGTGGCAGTTAATAACCTGATGGCTGCAAAATACTATCAGTGGAACGGTTATCCTATGCAGGGATTTAATGCTCGCGCGGGTATAATTTTCTCATTCTAAAGTGCTTTAGAGGATGGCTTTTGAATAGGGTTTTTATGCGTAAAAATCATCGTTTTAAAGTCGTTTAAGATGATGATTTTTGCTATATTTGTGAGTCTTTCGAACGAAAGGATTTTTCCGACCGGTTAAGCCGGTTTTTTTACGCTTTTCAAAAGAAATAAAGATGAGTGATCAGTTAAATGAAAATGTAAATAAACAAGGTGAATATAGCGCCAGCAGTATTACTGTGTTAGAAGGCCTGGAGGCGGTTCGTAAGCGTCCGGCCATGTATATTGGTGATGTTGGCGAAAAAGGATTGCACCACCTGGTGTATGAAGTGGTGGATAACTCCATCGATGAGGCGCTTGCCGGACATTGCGACACCATTGAGGTAACCATTCATGAGGATGACTCCATCACGGTGAGCGATAACGGGCGGGGTATTCCTACTGATTTTCACGAAAAAGAAGGCCGCTCGGCATTGGAGGTAGTTATGACTGTGCTGCATGCCGGGGGTAAATTCGATAAAGACTCGTACAAGGTGTCCGGTGGTCTTCATGGTGTGGGTGTGTCTTGTGTTAACGCGCTTTCAACCATGCTTAAAGCAGAGGTGCATCGGGGCGGTAAAATATATACCCAGGAGTACTCGATTGGGAAGCCGGTAACGGATATTATCGAGGTAGGGACTACTGACCTTACGGGAACAAAGGTGACTTTTAAGCCTGATGTTTCAATCTTTACCAACCCTTCCTATAAGTTCTCTATTTTGGCTAACAGAATGCGAGAACTGGCCTTCCTAAACAAAGGTATTAAGATTCGCCTGACTGATGAACGTGAGTTGGATGAAGAAGAGCAGTTTAAAAGCGAGGAATACCATTCAGAGCGTGGTTTGGAGGAGTTCGTGGAGTTTATCGACGAGTCGCGGGAGAAATTGATCGATAAAGCCATTCATATTTCCACGGAGAAGAATGATATACCTGTTGAAATTGCCATTCTTTACAATACTTCATTCTCTGAGAATATTTACTCTTACGTTAATAATATTAACACCATTGAAGGAGGTACGCACCTCACAGGTTTTCGTCGTGGACTAACGCGTACACTAAAGTCATTTGCCGAAAAATCGGGGATGCTGAGTAAGCTGAAATTCGATATCAATGGTGATGATTTTCGTGAGGGATTAACGGCTGTTATATCTGTGAAAGTGGCTGAGCCTCAGTTTGAAGGTCAGACTAAGACCAAGCTTGGTAACAGCGATGTGAGCCTCTCGGTTGATCAGGCAGTAAGCACTATGTTAACCAATTATTTGGAGGAGAATCCAAAAGATGCTAAAGATATTGTTAACAAAGTAATTCTGGCGGCCCAGGCGCGTCATGCAGCACGCAAGGCACGTGAGTTGGTGCAGCGTAAGAGTGTATTGAGTGGCGGTGGTCTTCCGGGTAAACTGGCTGACTGTTCTGATAAAGATCCGGCGGCTTGCGAGGTATTCCTGGTCGAGGGTGACTCGGCAGGTGGAACGGCCAAACAAGGTCGTGACCGTAAGTTTCAGGCCATTCTGCCATTGCGTGGTAAGATTCTTAATGTGGAAAAAGCCTTGCAACATAAGGTTTTTGAAAGTGATGAGATTAAAAACATCTTCACAGCCCTGGGCGTAACCATCGGTACGGAAGAGGACAGTAAGGCCTTAAATGTTGAGAAGTTGCGTTACCATAAAATTGTGATCATGTGTGATGCCGACGTGGATGGTAGTCACATTGCCACTTTGATTATGACCTTTTTCTTTAGATACATGAAGTCCTTGATCGAGAATGGTTATCTTTACATTGCAACGCCACCATTGTATTTAATCAAGAAGGGGCAGCGTCAGACCTATTGCTGGAGCGAAGATCAACGTCAGCGCCTGGTGGAAGAATGGGGAGCTGGTAAGGAGAGTTCCCTTCATATTCAGCGTTACAAAGGTCTTGGTGAGATGAATGCTGAGCAGCTGTGGGAAACAACCATGAACCCCGAGCAGCGTACTTTACGTCAGGTTACCATTGAGAGTGCCACAGAGGCCGATCGTGTATTCTCTATGCTGATGGGCGATGATGTACCACCGCGACGTGAGTTTATCGAACAAAACGCTACCTATGCCAATATTGACGTCTAAATAAAAGATCGATAGATAAAAAAAGAGCTCCCAGGAGCTCTTTTTTTGTTGCTATTTGTTATTCAAAGGGCGATACTTTTATGATGATCAGGAAGTAATTGGTGTAAGATGCTCATTTTTAAACTTCAATACTGCCCTTAAATACTAAGGTAGCAGGTCCTTCTAGCCAAATATCCCTGAAGCCTTTATCGGTTGGTGTGAAATGCACTCTTAGCTGACCGCCCATCACCTTAATATCAAAATCTGTATGTTGCGGACGCCTCAGGTGTGCTGCCAGCGCACTGGCTACTACGCCTGTTCCGCAGGCCAGCGTTTCATCTTCAACGCCTCTTTCATAGGTTCTTACCTCCAGTTGATTACCGCCTTTTAGCGCCACAAAGTTAACATTGCAACCATCCGGGGCGTATTCCACCGAATTGCGTATTTTTCTACCTTCTGCTACTACGTCACAATCACTCACCGTATCAACAAAAGTTACATGGTGGGGCGATCCGGTGTTTAGAAAATAGGAATTATCGCCTTGTAAAAAGTTGGGTACATCAATCATTTTAAGGGTAATGATACCGTCTTTGTAGGCAGCGTGATGTTTGCCGTCAACAGCCATAAATGCAAAGTTATCGACGTCAGCGATTAACCCCTTGTGAACGGCAAAAGCAGCAATACACCGTCCTCCGTTGCCACACATCGAAGCTTCTCGTCCGTCGCTGTTAAAATAGCGCATGGTGAAGGAGAGCTCAGGGTGATCCTCAAGAAGCATCAGTCCATCGCCACCAATGCCAAAGCGGCGGTCGCAAAGGTGGCTAACCAATGTGGTGTCATCGCCATTAAATTCGCCATTCCTGTTATCGATGATAACAAAGTCGTTTCCTGTGCCCTGGTATTTAAAGAATTCAATTGTTTTCATATGATGGTTCATTTCTGTTATTATTCATCGATTACAAACATGATAAACGCCCTAATCATGAGGGTTCAATGCCCTCGATAGATTTCCGTACACCACGTAAGCAATTGACTTAAACAAAACGACAAATCGTCTTGTTTACATTACAAATGTATGCTGATATGACAGAATTTCCTTAATAATTGGCAAAAAAACGTTAAGGTCTGGTTAAAGTGAGGGCTAGGAATGAATTTTGAAGCTCATGATTTTATATATTGAATTGTCGCGATATAAAAAATGTTAAAATAAATCAGAATGGGCGACTTTCCATTATCCGCCCTTGATTGATTAACCTAACAATAACTTTTTAAAAGTATAAATATGAAAGCAAGAAACGTCTTTTACACATTTGCCATTGCAGTGATAAGTGCTGTTACTGGCGTTTATGTTTACTCGCATATCACCAAAAGCGAGCCAAAGGTAATAACCATTAAAGAAGAGGTGCCGGCCGTTGGTCATTTTACATCAACCAATGCCAGTGGGGCATTACCCGACCTTACTCTCGCAGCTGAGCGTACAGTACATGCTGTAGTGCATGTTAAAACACGTAGTAGGGGTAATGATTATTACTCAGGCAATCCTTTTTATGAGTTTTTCTTTGGTCCCGGCAGTGGTTATCGCCAGGAGCCTCAGCCTGTGCTGGGAGCCGGTTCGGGTGTGATTCTGACGAAAGATGGATACATTGTCACCAATAACCATGTGATTGATAAGGCGGACGAGATTGAGGTTACGCTCAATGATAAACGCACCTTTGCCGCTACGCTTGTGGGAGCCGATCCTACCTCGGATATAGCGCTTATTAAGATTGAGGCGGACGATGACCTGCCTTTTGTACCTTATGGTAGCTCCAGTGACTTAAAAGTTGGAGAGTGGGTGTTGGCTGTAGGTAACCCCTTCAACCTCACTTCAACCGTAACGGCCGGTATTGTTAGCGCTAAGGCACGAAGCATTAATATTATAGCCAATCGTAACCAAACGTTGGGGGTAGAGTCTTTTATTCAAACGGATGCGGCTGTGAATCCTGGTAACAGTGGTGGTGCTCTCGTTAATCAGCGGGGTGAACTTGTAGGTATCAATACTGCCATTGCTTCTCGCACGGGTTCTTTTACCGGTTACTCATTTGCTGTACCGGTCACTATTGCTAAAAAGGTGGTGGGTGATCTAATGGAATTTGGTGAGGTACAGCGTGGTTTACTTGGAGTCAGCATTATTGAAATGAGTAATGTCACTGATGAGTTGGCCGATGAGTTAGGGGTAACGATTGATAATATGGAGGGTGTATTTATTGGCAGCGTTGCACCCAATGGTGGAGCCGAAGAAGCGGGCATGCGTGCCGGAGATATCATTCTGTCGGTCAATGGTGAAACAGTAAACTCGGTGCCCGAGCTACAGGAGAAAGTAAGTATGCATCGCCCCGGAGAAAAAGTGAATGTAATGGTGCTGCGCGGTGGTAAACAGAAAGACTATGAAGTTACGCTGCGTAATATTCGTGGAACCACAGGTATTATCAAGGCCAATAAATTTGATGAGACATTGGGGGCAAGTCTTGAAGAAGTTTCGACAAGTGATTTAAGACGATTGGGAGTGCGTTATGGCATAAAAGTTGTTGATGTTGGCAATGGTAGTTTACGTAAAAGTGGGGTTAAGGAAGGATACATTATTACCAAAGTCAACGATACACCCATAAAAACGGTGGCTGATTTTAAGGCAGTAGTTGCCGGGGTAAAAGATGGCATGTTCCTAACAGGTATTTATCCAAATGGTCGTGTCGTATACTATGCTGTAAATTTGAATGATTAAAATGTTTTCCAGCTAAATGGCGCGAAAGCTTGGAAAATCAAGGAAAATATAGTACTTTTGTGCCTGATTTTTTGATAAGGATATGAGACAACTCAAGATAACAAAGTCGATTACTAACCGCGAAAGCGCATCTTTGGATAAATATCTGCAGGAAATTGGTCGTGAAGAACTGATTTCTGTGGAAGAAGAGGTTGAGTTAGCGCAACGCATTAAAAAAGGTGATCAAATCGCTTTGGAAAAGCTGACAAGGGCCAACCTTCGATTTGTCGTTTCTGTTGCAAAACAGTACCAAAATCAGGGATTGAGCCTTCCGGATTTAATTAATGAAGGTAATCTGGGATTGATTAAGGCTGCCGAAAAGTTCGATGAAACACGGGGCTTTAAGTTTATTTCTTACGCGGTTTGGTGGATCCGACAGTCGATTTTGCAAGCTTTAGCTGAACAGTCTCGTATTGTGCGTTTGCCTTTGAATCAGGTAGGATCGCTTAATAAAATTAACAAGGCCTATTCCAAGTTCGAGCAGGAGAATGAGCGCAAGCCTTCACCGGAAGAGCTAGCCGATAAGTTGGAGATACCAGCGGAGAAGGTAGCCGATACGATGCGTGTGTCGGGAAGACATATTTCTGTAGACGCACCCTTTGTTGAAGGTGAGGATAATAGCCTTCTTGATGTGTTGGTTAATGGTGATTCTCCCAATGCTGACAAAACTTTGATCAATGAGTCATTGGCTCGCGAGATTGAGCGTGCCCTGGCTACCCTTACTGAGCGCGAAAGTGATATTATAAAGCTTTTCTTTGGTATCGGGTGTCAGGAGATGACGCTGGAAGAAATAGGTGAACGCTTTGGATTAACACGTGAGCGTGTGCGTCAGATCAAGGAAAAGGCAATTCGTCGTCTGCGTCATACCTCACGCAGTAAATTGCTGAAATCTTATTTAGGATAATAATTAAGCATGATATTTCTAAAAAAGCCTCAAATTATTTCGAGGCTTTTTCATTTAATAGTCCTTCTAGTCTTTTGATTTCGTCGCGGTACTGTGCCGCTGTTATAAAGTCAAGCTCCTTAGCAGCTTTCTGCATCTCTTTGCGGGTTTTTTCAATGGCTTTTTTCAAGGCATCGCCTGTCATGTATTCCACCACAGGATCAGCAGCTATATCTTTGTTATCGGGTCCAATATAAGCTTTTGCATTGGATGAGGCTTCAATAATGGTCGTTCGCTGTTTATTGATTTGCGTTGGCGTGATGTTGTTCCGTTCGTTGTATTTGAGCTGTTTTTCGCGTCTGTAAAGCGTGGCGTCAATAGTTGCCTGCATACTTTTTGTGATGGTATCGGCATACATGATTACACGGCCATTAAGGTTACGAGCGGCGCGTCCGGCGGTTTGGGTTAATGAGCGTTCTGACCGCAAAAAACCTTCTTTGTCAGCATCCAGGATGGCTACCAAAGATACTTCGGGCAAATCCAGTCCTTCTCTGAGCAGGTTAACCCCGATAAGCACATCGAAGGTTCCCAGACGTAGGTTTTCCATTATTTTAACGCGTTCCAGCGTATCCACATCGGAGTGTATGTATTCGCATTTGATGGACATGCGGCTCAGGTATTTGGTGAGTTCCTCAGCCATGCGCTTGGTGAGCGTGGTTACCAGTGTGCGTTCATTTCGATCAATGCGATCACTGATTTCATTGATAAGGTCATCAATCTGATTTTGGCTGGGGCGTACATCAATTACCGGATCCAGCAGGCCGGTGGGACGTATCAGCTGCTCCACAATGATGCCTTCGGATTTCTCCAGTTCATAATCGGCCGGTGTGGCACTCACATAAATTATTTGATTAATGAGTGCTTCAAATTCCTCAAATTTAAGGGGGCGGTTATCCATAGCAGCAGGTAGTCGAAAGCCATATTCAACCAGGTTTTGCTTGCGTGATTTGTCACCTCCGTACATGGCCCTAATCTGTGGTATGGTTACGTGGCTTTCATCGATAACGATCAAATAATCATCCGGGAAATAGTCCAATAGGCAGAAGGGGCGTGTTCCTTCCTCGCGGCCATCAAAGTAACGGGAATAGTTTTCGATGCCGGGACAATAGCCTAACTCGCGTATCATTTCAAGGTCATAGTTAACACGCTCGTCTAGTCTCTTGGCCTCCTGTGTTTTGCCTTGTTCTTTCAAAAAGGCCAGATGTGCTGTTAAATCGTCCTGTATGGCGCGTATAGCTTCCTGTGTGCGTTCTTTGGACGTGATGAATATATTAGCAGGATAGATGGTGATCTGCTCCAATGATTCAATACGCTTGCCATTCTCAGGATGAAATAGCTCGATGGCTTCCACTTCATCGCCCCAGAAGATGATGCGGCAGGCATGGTCAGCGTAGGCTAGAAATATCTCAACCGTATCGCCTTTAACCCTGAAATGTCCCCTTTCGAACATTACTTCGTTGCGCGAATACAAGCTGTCAACAAGCTGTCGTAAGAAAGCGTTACGTGCCAGTGTCATGTTCTGGGAAATGCTTATCACACCGGCATGAAAATCGTCGGGATTACCGATGCCGTATAGGCAAGAAACAGAGGATACAACAATAACATCGCGTCGACCCGACAAAAGGGCGGAGGTAGCACTTAGCCTTAATTTTTCTATTTCATCATTGATGGAAAGGTCTTTCTCGATATAGGTATCGGTAACGGGCAGGTAGGCCTCGGGCTGATAGTAATCGTAGTACGATACAAAATATTCAACTGCATTGTTAGGAAAAAATTGCTTGAACTCACCATACAGTTGGGCTGCCAGGGTTTTATTGTGCGAAAGGATCAGTGTGGGGCGTTGTACCTGTTCAATTACATTGGCAATGGTAAATGTTTTGCCTGAGCCGGTAACACCCAATAACGACTGATGTTTGCTGCTATTTACAAGACCTTGGGTCAGCTGCTCAATCGCCTGTGGTTGATCACCGGTAGGTGCAAAATCCGATATTATCTTAAACTCCATTGGCATTGTTTATTTAAATGTTTAAATAGACAAAAAAAGAGTTGCAAATGCAACTCTTTGGGTGTATCGTATAGATATTTTATCGTCTCTTTCTTCGCTTTTTATTGATCGATTTTAGGTTACGTTTGGATGAACTTCTGTAGTGCGATCGCGTTTTCATGTATGCTTTTCTGTTGTACTTTGGCTCGTTCTTCCAGCGGCTGTCATTAATTAGGAAGGTTAAACCCACGGAAGTGGTATAGTAGAAGTCGTTGGACTCAGTTTGAATAATACCCCCCCCCGGTACTTCGTATTCTTTATGGCCATCTAGTTCATCTGTAAAGGGCACAGTTCCTACTGCTTCTACATTGACGCTCCATTGGGAGTTTATCCAGAGCGATAATCCGAGGCCACCAGAGAAGGAGGGCGTGATGCCGCTACTTTCATTCCATACCGATCCATATTCAAACGGAGGTGTGAAGCTTTGTCCATAAACGCCCCAGTATTTCGTTGCATTGTAATATATCAGACCTACTTGTCCAATTACATATGGGTTGAATGTTCGTTGTTTAAAGTAGCCTAAGAGTACATTTAAAGGTTTAAACGTTGCTCCCACATTAAATTCGCCATAGAAATTATCAAACCAGGCGTTTTCCGTATCATCGCTGGCAAACTGCGTGCCACTCATTTTGCCGCCCATCAGGCTTGCTCTCGCAGCTAAAAAGGTGGTGAGCTCTTTTTCGGCGGTTACTCCTCCGGTCATATTTGTCCGTCCATTGTCTACAAAATCGCCATAGAAGTGGTTGGCTCCAAGACGCCCTGTAACACTGAATCCTTCCCATATTCTCGGCTTTCTTCTACGTTGAGCTCCGGACTCGGGAACAAGCATTGCGAGGAGAATAATAATAACAATAAAATATCTTAATGACAATGGCATTCGAATGTGCTTTAATTTAGGATGTAAAAATGTAAAAAACTTTACGATTACAAAAATCTATTTGTTTCAAAGTTATCAGAAAGATGGCGTTTGAGAGGAAAAACTTTATCACCTGACTATTTTAATGAGCTAACCTTTCAATTTATTACACTTAAATTTCTGAAACGGCACGAATATTTGCTTCGATAGTAGCCGTGTCGGAATAAAAGCGACTAAACTCTGCAATGCCATCGATACCTCCCATATTGATCCGTTCGTTTTTAAAGAGCATGGGTGAGGCGCTTTCTTTGCGTGCCGAGAAGTGAAATTCCCGAGCCTCTGTTTCTTTGGCTATGCGTGCAATATTATTGGGGTTAACGCCGGAACCAACGAGAATTTGAATTCGCTCGGCGGCTTGTTTGATAATTTTCTTTAGGTTATCAATGCCTACTTCAGCTGTTTGCTCCAGACCGGAGGTAAGAATGCGCGTTACACCCAGGTCTATGAGTTGCTCCAGGGCTTCCATTGGTTCCCTGCACATATCAAAGGCCCGATGGAATGTAAATGGAAGGTTGCCCGATGCTTCAATTAAGCGCTTGGTATTCTTTGTATCAATGTCGCCATTGGCCAGTAGGCAGCCCGATACGATGCCGTCAGCACCCAGCTGCCGTGCCATAGCAATGTCGGCCAGCATTACCGACATCTCATCTTCATTATAGACAAAATCGCCACCCCGTGGTCGAATGATTACAAATACCTTTAGCGTCTTAGCTTTTTCCTTTACTAACTTTATCATGCCGGCACTCGGCGTAGTGCCACCTTCAAAAAGATTATCGCATAGTTCAACACGCTGGGCGCCCGCGGTTTGCGCATTTAGAGCAGACTGAACCGAGTCGATACAGACTTCAAACGAAATATTTTTATTCATTATTATTCAAAAAAGTTCTTAAGTTATGAGCGTTAGTCTCTGATAAAAAGTTTTTGGCTTTCGGGCTGTAAAGATAGTCAATCTCCTCAGAAAAATGAGCTTCTACTTTTGGACGTACAACCTTCATTGTGCTGTTGAGCAACTTATTTTGTTCGGTAAAGCTCTCTTTTAATATTACCAATGTGCTGGGTAGCCAGCGTGCCGGAAAGTTAAAATGCGCCTCTTCTTTTAAAGTATTTAGTTCTTCCTGTATGATTTGAAGAACATTGGCCAGTGCCTCATCCGAATCTTTTGACTGACTGTTTTGCTTCAGCCAGGCATTGATTTTCTCTTTGTTGGGTACAATCAAACCGCTGGTAAAAGGATTCTGATTGTTATGCAGAATAAACTGATCAATATATTCACAGTGGTCAATAATGGCCTCTTCAATTCCTTCTGGGCTGTATTTCTCACCATCGGCACCTATCAGCAAGCTTTTAAAACGACCCAATACATACAAATAATTATTTGCATCCAGATAGCCCAGATCGCCGGTATAGAGCCAGCCTTCTTTGATGGTGTCTTGTGTCGCTTCTTCATTGCGCCAGTAGCCCTGCATTACATTTTCACCACGGATTACAATTTCACCTTTCTGTCCCGTTGCTAGTGTTTTGCCCTCATCATCACATATTTTAATTTCCAGATTGTTTACCACTTTTCCTGAGGATCCCAACTTGTGAAATTTGGGTGTATTAGCCGAAATGATGGGAGAGGCCTCGCTGAGTCCATAGCCCTGATACATTGGAATACCGATGGCATAGAAGAAGCGTTGCAAATCAATGTCGAGGAGAGCGCCACCGCCAATAAAATATTGCAGTTGACCGCCAAAGCGTTCTTTTATCTTGCCGAAGATAAGCTTTTTATAGAAGGCGTAGAGGGGATAGCTTAATTTCTTAAGCCCCTTGCCGGCATCATCACCATTGCCATTATACCAGTAGGCAAAGTGAAGACCCGAGCGGAAAAGCTTGTTTGCAAGCGCCCCTTTGCCCTCGATGCCTTTTTCTATGTTCTTCTTAAAATTTTTTGCCAAGGCTGGTACGCTCATTAATATTTCAGGTTTAATTTCCTGCATATTGGTAACGAAGTTCTTGAGTGTTTCGTGTTGGTTGCGACCGTTTTGTACACAGGCGATGGAGGCACCTTTATGCATAAAGGAATACAATGCTGCAGTGTGTGCAAAGGCATGATCCCAGGGGAGGATGACCAGTGTTTTATAATGTTGTGGCACATTAATATAGCTAAAGGCCTGTTCTACATTAGCGGTGTAGTTACGGTGCGAAAGGATGATTCCCTTAGGATCTGCTGTAGTACCCGATGTGTAGCAGATGTTTGCGTGTGTTTCGGGTTTTACAGCTTGCATTTTTTGACTGAGAGCCGCTGGGTGTTGCGCAGTATATTCTTTTCCAAGCTTCAGGAAATCGTTTATTGCAATTTCAGCCTCCTTAAGATCTTCAATGTCATCCAAAACGATTATTCGCTTTAGGCTTGTTAGCTCATTTCCGACCTGGCGTATCTTGTTCAGTTGATTTCTCGAAACAATGATGGTCTCAGCTTGGGAGTGGTTAAGGCGAAATATCAGATCACTATCAGCTTCCAGCTTGGTGGATAGCGGTACATTGATGGCCCCCAGGTATAATATAGCCAACTCGCTTACAAGCCATAGGCGTCGGCCTTCCGAGAGGAGTGCAACCCGATCTTTTTCTTTAATACCCAAAGCCAGTAACCCATTGGCAAATTGGTGTACCTGAGTCTGAATTTGTTGATACGAATAGGATTTATATTGGGTGTTGGTTTTCTCCCAAATAAGGGCGTTATCCGGATGCTTGGCAACACTATCTTCAAAGAAGTCAATTATACTCTTCATCATGATTCAATATTTTCGGCAACGAATATAGTGCAAAAATCTATAACGTGTTCGTTTTCGCCCACCTGGTGTATCAATGCGTACATATTGTTAATTTATTTATGAATATAAGTGATTAATAAACAGAGTTTAGGTGTGGTTGGCCTGAAGGTTGTTGTAGTATGCTCGTTATTTAAAAACTAATGACCATGAAGCGACAAATTCTAAGCCTTTTACTTGTGGTGTTTGTAATTACACCATGGGCGAGTACACATGCCCAAGCCTCCATGCAAATGGATAGCGTTGAGTGTTTAAAAAACTATTCCCTGTATAAAGAGGCCCTCAAGAAAAAAATGTATGATTATTCCATTGGTGCCTGGCGTACCATGTTTAATGAGTGTCCTGATGTTACCATTCGTCTTTATAGCGATGGTATTGATATTTATAAGCATTATATAAAAAAGGAAAAGGATGCCTTGGTAAAAGAAGCTTTGGTGGATACCTTGCTGATGATATACGATCAGCGTATGCAGTATTTTGGGTCACACCCTAAGTATCCCAAAGGTTGGGTGCAGGGACGCAAAGGTATAGATATTGTTACATACAGGCGTGACGAGATAGAGTCTTTAAAACAGGCTGTTGCGTGTTTCAAAGCATCTTTTAATCAACTGGGAAATGATACGGAAGCCATGGTGGCAGTTAATTGGTTGCAGGCTGTGAATGTGCTTGTTGATCAGGGAGAGCTTGCCGAGGATGAGTTGTTAAGTGTATATTTGGATGTGGACGCTGTGTTAGCGGCGCACATAGCAAGACAGAAGAATGATAAAGCGATTGAAATGCTTAATAAGGCCAGCGATGCCTGCACGCAGATTCTTGCCCAAAGTGGTTTTAGTGATTGTTCAACCATTCAGCTGGCATTGGCTGAGAATTATGAGCTAGTGAAGGATAATGCAGCAGGATTGGAGCGCATGCTTAATTTACTTGCGGCCCTTAACTGTGACGGAGGTGATTTGTACGCCCGGGCGGCAGAGCGAAACTATCAGTTAGTGCCCAGCGCCAAGGCTTCCTATCTGTTGGCCAAATATTTTATCCGTCAGAATAAGTTTGATAAAGCAAAGGACTACTATTTAAAAACCATTAGTCAGGCCGATGATGAGGATTTACAAGCCAAATGCTTCTATGAATTGGCTGTGGTTACCTTCTCGCATTTTAAGAATAGTCGTGACGCCCGCACTTATGCACAGAATGCTTTGGAGAAAAAAACAGACTGGGGAAAGCCACATATTCTAATTGGTAATATATATGCCCAGGAAAGTGAGCACTATGGCGATAGTGATTTCGAGCATCAGACGGTGTATTGGGTAGCCTTAGATCGCTTTAAAAAAGCTATGGCCATTGATCCGGAATGTACTGAGGAGGCACAGAAGCAGATTAATTTGTACTCGCAATATCTTCCTGACAAGGAGACTGGATTTTTTCATGGCATACAGGAGGGTGATCAGTATACAGTGGGATCGTGGATTAATGAGCAAACCACTGTGCGGTATCGTTAGTGGCCAATTCATTTGTTAATAAGTTAAATCTAATAAATATTAAGAGCGTTACTTTTTGGGTAACGCTCTTTGTACTTTTATTCTGCCAGACCAAATTTGTAAACGGTGGTTTGCCGGTAGGTTTCACCCGGTCTGAGTATCGCACTCGGAAATGCCGGTTCGTTAGGGGAGTTGGGGAATTTTTGAGCTTCGAAACAGATACCGTAGTTTTCGTTGAACTTAATTCCATCGCGCTGAAAGCTGCCGTCCAAAAAGTTCCCTGTATAAAGCTGGAAACCGGGTTCGGTAGTGTAAAACTCAAGAAAACGGCCGGTGCTGGCATCTACCAGGCGGGCTCCCATATTTAGGTCGCCCTCAACACCGTTAATAACATAGTTATGATCATAGCCTTTGCCATCTACATCGGCAATGCGCTCGCCTATTTTCTGTGGTAAAAGAAAATCCATGGGGGAGTCATGCACCGATAAGATCTCACCTGTTGGTATGTCGTTTTCATCTTTGGGCGTAAACTTATCAGCATAGAGTACCATCTGATGATCCAATACATTGTGCTGCATGCTCGACAGGTTAAAATAACTGTGATTACTTAGGTTAACTATAGTAGGTTTGTCAGTGACTGCTTCGTAATCAATAACCAATTCATTATCAAAAGTAAGGGTGTAGGTCATCTTCACATGAAGTTGCCCCGGATAGCCCTCTTCCATATCTTCCGATGTGAGTGTAAGTATCACACCTGTTCGTTTGGGCTCTTTAAAAGTTTCCATTTTCCAAATTTTTTGGTGGAAGCCCTTGGGACCTCCATGCAAGGCATTGGGTCCGTTATTGCAACTTAGCTGATATGTTTGGTCATCAATGCTGAAGGTTCCGTTTTTAATACGATTGGCATAGCGGCCAATAGCTGCCCCAAAATAAGGACAGTTAGCCTGGTAGGATTCATTCAGGTAGTCCTGAACATCGTCAAAACCCAGCACTATTTCAGCAAAATTACCCCGACGGTCAGGTGTTTTAATACTCATGATGATGCCTCCGTAGTTGGTTACCGTTACCTGTGTATGCTTGCGGTTTTGTAACACTACGGTTTTTATTTCTTGGTTTAGCGCATCAATAAATTGGGATTCTTGGTTAATAATCATAGTGACGTTTGTAAATTACACATGCAAAAATAACAAAAAAGTTAGTTTTAACATTTTTATACTTTTTTATTGTTAGGTGTTGAAAAAGTAGTAGATTTATAGCTGAAAGGTAATTAAAACTTTCGTTCAAACCGGCTGTTTTGTATCTGAAAAGATATTAAATAATAAGCGCAGGTAGTTTTTTGGTTTTAGAGAGAAGAGGTTATTCGTTGGGATAACCTCTTTGTTTTACATTGACTCTGATGAATTGGTGTCGATAGGTCGAGGCAGAGTTGGCGATTGATAAAAAATTGCTTTGACAGTTATACAAAAGTGAGGCATTAAGCGTAAGAATATTTTAACAGAATACCATTTCTAAGTTCTTAAATGCTGTGATTGGTGAATATTCGCTTTTTTACTCTATGAAAACGACCGAACTATTACTAAATTTGCAGCTTATTAAAAACTAATTCAAAACATTCATTCATGGTTCTGTTTTTCAAGGGTAGCTCAAAGCAGATTATTGCGGTGGGAACGCAAGCCGATCTTTCAGCTGATAACATTAATAAGTTAGAGTGGCTATTTAGTGGTGCAAAGCTTTCTGAAAGTAAAACTTTAGAAGGCTTTTTTGTTGGGCCACGTAAAGAGATGATTACTCCCTGGAGTACCAATGCAGTTGAGATAACGCAAAATATGGGCGTTGATGGCGTAATGCGCATCGAAGAATTTTTTGAGGTAGATTCTGAGAACGCAGAATTTGATCCGATGCTTCAGACTCTTTATAAAGGTCTTGATAGTACTATTTTTACCATTGATAAAGAGCCGGAGCCCATTGTTCATATTCATGATATTGCGGCGTATAATGTGCAGGAAGGCCTGGCCTTAAGTAGCGAGGAAATTAATTATTTGAATGAATTGAGTGGGCGTTTGCGGCGTCCGTTGACCGATAGTGAGGTATTTGGATTTTCACAGGTTAACTCCGAGCATTGTCGACATAAAATTTTCAATGGTATTTTTATCATTGATGGTGTAGAGAAAGAGAGCTCGTTATTTAAGCTAATTAAGCGTACATCGAAGACCAATCCAAATTTCATTGTATCGGCTTATAAAGATAATGTGGCCTTTATAGAAGGACCCAAAGCCATGCAATTTGCTCCTGGCCGTCAGGATACGGCTGATTTCTTTGAGACAAAAGAAATTGATACCGTTCTATCTCTGAAGGCAGAAACCCATAACTTTCCCACAACAGTGGAGCCTTTTAATGGTGCAGCAACGGGCAGTGGGGGTGAGATACGCGATCGATTGGCTGGTGGACAAGGCTCTTTGCCATTGGCAGGTACAGCGGTATATATGACCTCTTATTCGCGCAGTGAAGCGGGTCGGGAATGGGAGCAAAATATTCCTGAAAGACCCTGGTTGTACCAAACGCCTGAAGAAATATTAATCAAAGCTTCCAATGGAGCCTCCGACTTTGGAAATAAATTTGGTCAGCCCATGATTTGTGGCTCGGTACTTACCTTCGAACATTTCGAGCATCATAAGAAATTTGCTTTTGACAAGGTGATTATGCTGGCCGGTGGTATTGGTTTTGGTCGCAAGGAACACGCGCTTAAGGCCGATCCTGAAAAAGGTGATAAAGTGGTTATCCTGGGGGGTGATAATTATCGTATCGGTATGGGTGGTGGAGCTGTATCGTCTGTGGCTACCGGAGAGTTTGATAATGCTATTGAGCTCAATGCAGTACAGCGATCGAACCCTGAGATGCAGAAACGTGCTATGAATGCCATTCGCGCCCTGGCAGAATCTGATAATAATCCCATCGTATCCATCCATGATCATGGTGCCGGGGGGCATCTTAACTGCCTGTCAGAATTAGTTGAGACTACCGGTGGTACCATTCATCTTGATAAACTGCCTGTGGGTGACCCAACCTTGTCGGCCAAGGAAATTGCCGGTAATGAGTCACAGGAGCGCATGGGCCTTGTGCTGAAAGAAAAAGATATTGAAAACCTGAAGAATATTGCCGCCCGCGAGCGCGCTCCTTTCTACGAGGTAGGGGAGACAACCGGCGATATGCATTTTAAGTTTGAAGATGATAAGGGTAACGCTCCCATCGATTGGCAATTAGCCGATATGTTCGGTAATCCGCCAAAAACCATTATGAAGGATGAGACGGCCGATGACCGTTTTGCGGCTGTTGAATACGAAACTACTGAAATTGAAAAGTACATCAGTAACGTTTTGCAGCTGGAGGCCGTGGCCTGTAAAGATTGGCTAACCAATAAAGTAGACCGGTCGGTAACAGGTAAGGTAGCTAAGCAGCAGTGTGCGGGTGAGTTACAGTTGCCTTTGAATAACCTGGGAGCATGTGCCATCGACTATAAAGGTGAAAAAGGTATTGCCACTTCCATCGGTCATGCACCTGCTATTGGATTAGTAGATGCTTCTGCCGGAGCCGTTGTTTCGGTTGCCGAGGCCTTAACCAACTTGGTGTGGGCGCCGCTAACGCATGGCTTAAAAGGGGTTTCTTTAAGTGCCAACTGGATGTGGCCATGTAAGAATAAAGGCGAAGATAGCCGTCTGTATCGTGCCGTGGAAGCCGTGAGCGATTTTAGCTGCGAGCTGGGAATTAACATTCCTACAGGCAAGGATTCCTTGTCGATGACACAAAAGTACAAGGATGGTGATCTGGTTTATAGCCCGGGCACGGTGATTATTTCAGGAGCCGGTGAGGTGAGCGATGTTAAAAGGATTGTTGAGCCTGTTTTGGCCAAAGATACCGATACGCATCTACTGCATATCGACCTGTCTTTTGATAGCCTGAAGCTGGGCGGTAGCTCATTCGCTCAGGTGGTGAATAAACTAGGTGCAGAAGCGCCCACTGTGACGGATACTGCCTATTTCAAGAGTGGTTTCAATGCTATCCAGGAGCTGATTAATAAAGGACTGGTACTGGCCGGGCATGATATTTCGGCCGGTGGTATGGTTACGGCTTTACTGGAGATGAATTTTTCCAACACGAGCTTTGGTGCGAAAGTCAACTTAAGCAATTATGCAGAGAAGGATTTGGTGAAGCTGCTATTTAGCGAAAATCCGGGTGTTATTATTCAAGTGAAAGATCTGGCTGCGGTAACAGCTGTTCTCGAGGGGCATGGTATTGAGTTTATAGCTTTGGGTCAGCCGCAGGAATCACGTTGCTTAGATATTGAGCATAATGGGCAGCAGTTAAGTCTTGATATTGATAAATACCGCACGGACTGGTACAGAACGTCATATTTGCTTGATCGTAAGCAGAGTGGTGAGGACTTGGCTAAAGAGCGTTTTGAAAATTACGCAGGTCATGCCCTGGAATATAAATTCCCAAAGACATTTACCGGAGAGCTTAAGCAGTGGGATCTAACCCTGGATCGCAAAACACGCAGTGGTGTAAAAGCGGCCATCATCCGGGAGAAAGGGGTGAATGGCGATCGCGAGATGGCTTACAGTATGTTCCTGGCTGGTATGGATGTGAAAGATGTGCACATGACCGATTTAATTGCAGGGCGTGAGACTTTGGAAGATGTGAATATGATTGTGTTTGTGGGTGGTTTCTCAAATAGCGATGTGTTGGGATCGGCTAAGGGATGGGCTGGTGCCTTCCTTTATAACCCACAGGCCCAAAAGGCACTGGATAATTTCTATGCGCGCCCCGATACTCTGAGTATGGGTATTTGTAACGGTTGTCAGCTGATGGTGGAGCTGGGGCTTGTTTATCCTGAGCATGCCGATAAGCCTAAGATGCTGCACAATAAGTCGCATAAGTTCGAATCTATTTTCCTGAACATGACCATTGAGGAGAATGATAGTGTGATGTTAGGTTCTCTCTCGGGAAGCAAATTAGGTGTTTGGGTAGCACACGGAGAAGGTAAATATCATCTGCCTTATGCCGAGGAGCAATATAATATTGTGGGAAAATATGCCCACGAGAGTTATCCGGCCAACCCCAATGGCAGTGATTATAATACAGCTGCCATTTGCTCGCATGACGGTCGTCACCTGGCGATGATGCCACACTTGGAACGTGCCGTTTTCCCATGGCAGTGGGGATATTATCCGGCCGATCGTAAAAACGATGAGGTTTCGCCATGGATTGAGGCTTTTGTAAATGCCCGCAAGTGGATAGAAACAAAGAAGTAGGGTCTTAATTTAAGGCTAATGCATATTATAAACCTGTCAGGACTTGAAATTCCTGATAGGTTTTTTTTATGTCTCATTACCCATGGTGTCTATTACCCCCTGAAAGCCAGTAGAATGAAATTTAACCGCAAAAAACAATAATTTAAATGGTCTGTTTTTGCCATTCAGTTTGTACTTTTGCGGATTAGCACGTTTCAAATTGACAAAAGAAGTATGGCAGAAAGCGTAAAGGATTTTATTAGTGGAGAGATTGATTTTTATGCTTCGAATGATATAAGCAGCGAAGGAACAGGTCTTTATCAGGCCGGCAGGGTGTCGTTACAGCTTTACCAGAAGGCACTGGATAACTGGATTTTTTCGGTGAAAGACACCAAAACACATAAGGTGCAGATACGCTATCTTAATGAGCGACGACTGGAGACCATGTGTAATTGTTCGTTCATAGGCGGGCGTTTTTGTGTGCATACCATCGCTGCCCTGTTATTTATAGCTGATATTGACGGCAATATTCAGCTGGGTTTCGAAAAAAGAAATGAGCAAAGCAGTCAGCGAGCCGTTTCGGGTCGTTCAGTCTTGGGATTTGAGCTGCCCGGCTTTGAAAATATCACTGAATCTTTTGTCAAAGAGAATACTACCTATTCCATTTTGAGTGCTGTATCGTACAGCTATCAGGTGAGTTACGTATCGGGGCTTACCGTGCTTAAAGACAAACTTTTGGTGCAACTTGATCAGAATTTTAAGAAGCATGTAAAGATCGTGTTTTCCTATGTAGATGGTAAGGTTTATATCTCGCCCGAGGAGAAGACTAATCTGCAAAGTCTTACCGAGGCTGAAGTAATTTGCTTGCTGAAGATTGCCCGTTCTGGCAGTCCTGATCTTCTCAACCGGGTATTTAAATTCAGCCTTGAGAAGATTAAGGAGGAAACCATGCAGAAGCACGGCTTGGAAGATGCAGACTTTGATACCTATTTTAAAATAGGTTTTGATGAGAAAGAAGGGCTGGTGGCGCAGCACACGGATTTTGCCAAAGGACTCATTCCTGTGCAGGATAATGATGCACAGGTGGTGACGCAGATGCTAGCTTCTATTGATGTGGATACTTATCATCTTGAGAAACAGGATGAGGTGCAGAAAGAAGAGCGTGAGCTGGGTTTTATCCTTGAGTTGAGCACCACAAAAACTTATTTTAGTGATAATTACGTCATTGAGTTAACGCCCATCATCGGTAAGCCTAATAAAACACGTCAGGCGCTCAGTTCACACATCCGTGAATATGACGGATTACACGAGGATTATATCCTCAGCATTAGCGAGCACCAGAAGGAACTGTTGGAGTTGATTGACCGCTGCAATGCATCCATGTCGGCATCCGACTTGTTTATTGTGCACAAGCGAATTATGGAATTGCTGGCCCTTGAAAAACATGTTTATGTGAATCATTCCAGCAGTTATAAGCTGAAGAAGGGCGATTTGGAACCTATCTCCATTGCGGCGGAACCCATTGATGGTTTTTTTGAGGTTAAGGAGGATGATAACTTTGTTTACTTGTTGCCCTGCCTCAAAATAGGAGATCGTCAGCTTTCTGTGGATGCCATCAATATCGAGCAATCGGGTCAGTTCATCTATGTTATCGATGGAGTGTATTATGTGACCAAAGACTATCGTGTGGCTCGTCTGATTGTAGATTACAATGAGCCCATCAAGATGGTAAAGGCACATAAGCAGTCCTTTTACGAAAAGGTGATCAAGCCCCTTTCCGATCGTTTTGATATGGATTTTGACAAGGGAATCTATCCGATTGAAAGCGTTGAGCTGGATTTTAAGAAAAAGCAGGTATTTCTTTCAGAACAGGATCAGCATCTTATCATCTCCCCACAGGTAGAGTATCATAACGGTGTATCCGTGGAGCTTACCACCAGTGGTAATGTACTCATTGAAGAGGGGGAACGCATTATTCAGTATAAGCGTAATTTCGAGCTGGAAGAAGATTTTGCGGAACAGTTGGCGGCGCTTCACTCTAGGTTTGAAGCGCAGAAAAGTAGCAAAGTGTTTCATCTGCACTATAATGAGTTTAACCAGAATATGTGGTTCTACAGGTTTTTCGATGCCCTACAGCTTAACAATATTGAAGTGTATGGTTTAAATGACCTGAAGAGCTTTAAATACTCGCCCCATAAGGGTAAAATTACCACTTCTATTAGCTCGGGGCAGGATTGGTTTGATATAAGTATCCATGTGAGCTTTGGGGATAATGTAGTAAAACTGAGCGATATACGAAAGGCGGTATTGAAGAAGCAACGCTATATTCAGTTGTCCGATGGTTCGGTGGGCGTATTACCCGCCGAGTGGTTTCATCGTTTCGAAAAATTCTTCCGTCATGGCGAGGTAGATGGCGATCATCTGACGGTGTCGAAGCTACGATTCTCCATTGTAGATGAGCTGTTTGAAAATATTGATGATGCAGTAGTGCTGGAAGAGCTGGCTGAGAAAAGACGCAAGCTGGCTTCCTTCACGCAAATTGAAGATACACCGGTGCCTGAATCCATTACTGCTGATTTGCGCCATTATCAGAAAGAAGGGCTTAACTGGCTTAGCTTTCTCCATGAAATGGGGTGGGGTGGTATTCTGGCGGATGATATGGGACTGGGTAAAACCCTGCAAGTGCTTACCTTCCTGCAGCATGTATTGGATCAGGATTCCACTACCAACCTGGTGGTGGTGCCCACAACTCTGCTATTTAACTGGGAAAACGAAATCCGCAAATTTGCACCCGACCTCAAGGCACACTATCATTATGGTGTGCAGCGCTTAACCGATGCCAGCGCCTTTGATGCCTATGATATCGTGTTTACCACCTATGGCATCTTATTGCGCGATATTGAGATGCTGAAAAGTTATAGTTTTAACTATGTCGTTCTGGACGAATCGCAGGCCATTAAAAACCCGGCATCGCGTCGCTATAAGGCAGCCAGCCTTTTGCAGGCACGAAGTCGACTGGCGCTGTCAGGTACGCCTATTGAAAACAGCACCTTCGATCTGTATGCGCAGATGAGTTTTGTTAACCGCGGTTTTCTGGGTGGGGTAAGTGCCTTTAAGGAAAGCTTTTCCAATGCTATTGACAAGGAAGGTAATGAGTTGATAGGTGGTGAGCTGCAGCGTCTTATCAATCCTTTTGTACTGCGCCGTACTAAGGAGAAAGTAGCATCGGAGCTTCCGCCAAAAACGGAGGATGTAATTTTCTGTGAGATGGATACTGCCCAGCGTAAAGTGTATGATGCCTATCGTAATCAGTTTCGCGATCAGTTAGTGGGTAAGGTTGAGGAAGAAGGTGTTGGTAAGAGTAAGTTGTTGGTGTTGGAGGCCTTAACCCGTCTGCGACAGATATGTGACTCGCCGCAGCTCATTGGTGATCCCAAAATTGACGTGACGGAGTCGGTTAAGATAAAAGAGATAATACAACATATTACGGATCGTACGGCCAATCATAAAATATTGATATTCTCACAGTTTGTGAAGATGCTGACCCTTATTAAAGATGAGCTTAGGCGCCGTAATATTGAGTTTGAGTACCTGGATGGAAAGAGCTCAACCCGTCAGCGCGAGCAGTCGGTTAATAATTTTCAGAACAATGAGGATTTAAGGGTATTTCTTATCAGTCTGAAGGCAGGAGGTACAGGCCTTAACCTGACTGCTGCCGATTACGTCTATCTGGTGGATCCCTGGTGGAACCCCGCCGTTGAAAATCAGGCCATCGATCGCTGTTACCGTATTGGTCAGGATAAAAAGGTATTTGCCTATCGCCTGATCTGTCGCGATACGGTGGAGGAGAAAATTCTAAAGCTGCAGGAGCGTAAAAAGAAAGTGGCCGGTGATATCGTACAGACCGATGAGAGTATTATGAAGAACCTGTCGCTCGACGATATTAAAGACCTTCTGGGCTAGTCTAGATTACGGAATGGTTCTTTATAAGTGTCTTGTGAAAGAGAACCGTTCCATATATTTATCAATCTACGATATGCATTTTATACTTATCGGATGACTAATTGATGGTTGCAAATAGTCATCCGATGAGTCTGGCTGCTGTCAATCGATAAGTTTGATCCTATTTTTCCGCTGCCCAGCGTCTGCGGCTTTGTTTATACTGACCCGGCGACATGTCAAATTCCTTTTTAAAGCTCTTAATAAAATAAGAGCTGCTGTTAAACCCAACTTTGTAGGCTATCTCACTTACCTGGTCATCAGTGCAGATTAGTTTAGCTGCTGCTTCTTTGAGTCGCACTGTGCGAATAAAATCTGTGCCTGACTTGCCCGTTAGCGCTTTAATCTTACGGTGCAGATGGCTGCGACTCATCCCCAGCTCGTTACCCAGCTCTTCCACACCAAAGGCTTCATCGGCCATATTAGCTCTTACAATGTCGAGGGTATTACTGATAAATGCCTCGTCAACTGAAGTGGTGGTTATTTCCGATGGCAACACAATGGCTTTACCCATAAATATTTCCTGCAACTTCTGTCTTCCTTTCAGAAGATTGTCGATATAGGCAAGCAGTACATCAGGGTTAAAAGGTTTGGGAACATAAGCGTCGGCTCCGGTGTTAAGTCCTTCTATACGATTCTCGACCGACGCCTTGGCTGTTAACATAATTACTGGGATGTGACTCGTTTGTAGGTTAGTTTTAATGGCCTTGCACAGTTCAATGCCATTCATCACTGGCATCATCACATCTGTTAGTACCAGGTTAACCGTACGTCTTTCCAGTATGTCGCAGGCAGCCTGTCCATCCGAAGCCTTCAGCAGATGATAGTAGGGCGAAAGCAAAGTTGTAAGGTATTCCAGTACTTGAGGATTATCATCCACAATCAGAATTTTATGCTTGCTTTGGTCGATGTGTTCCAGGGGTATGGCCATATCAGAAGGAACATCGTCAGCTGCTATGGTAATGGGTGCCTCTGTGTTCGTCCCATTTTGGTGCAAGGGACTGTTTAATACGGGTATACTTACCGTAAAGCAGGTTCCAATGCCTTTTTCTGAAGTAACAGTAATTTGGCCGCCATGCAACTCCACCAACGATTTGGTAAGCGCCAGACCAATGCCCGTACCACTTACATTACGTGCCCCCTGATGAAAGCGTTTGTATTGCTTAAAAATATCGTTTGCGTTGGCACTATCAATGCCCTCACCATCGTCTTTTACTTCTATCAGCAGTGCCTGTTTCTCCATGGCATCATTATGCGCAAATGAAATGTTTAGTGACACATGCCCGTTTGTTTTACCATATTTAAAGGCGTTGGAAAGCAGGTTGTAAACCACCTTTTCTACAATATCATCATCAAACTGAAGGGTAAGGGTGTTGATGCTGCTCTTGATTACAAACTGCATGTTGCGCTCCTGTGCCATATAGCGAAATGACTCACCACATTCGCGGATGCAGGCAATGATATCGCCCTCTTTTATGTTGAGCTCCATGGCGCCCGTCTCTACTTTGCGGAAATCCATAACCTGGTTAATCAGGCGCAGTAGCAGGCGAGTGTTTTTGTGGGCGATATTAAATAGCTTCTCCTCTTCATCGTTCAGTTTCAGCCTTTTTTTTAAGGATTCCAAGGGTGCCGATATGAGCGTTAAGGGTGTCCTGAACTCATGTGATATATTGGTAAAAAACTGCATGCGTAGGTGGTTTAGCTCATTAATTTTCTCCCTTTCAAGCACCTCGAACTCCAGTTTTCGTTTCAAGTCCATCCACAATACAGTATAGCGGATGTAGGCATACATCATCCCAACAATAATAATCAGATAGGCCAGGTAGGCATACCAGCGTTTCCACCAAGGTGCCAGTACTTTTATTTGCAATGTAGTGTCTGAGGTGGTCCATACTCCATCGTTATTGGCAGCTTTTACTTTAAAAATATACTCACCTGCTTTTAGGTTATTGTATTTTACGCGTCGGTCGGTGGTGGGTTTACTCCATTCTTCCGACGAGTTTTCGAGCATATAACTGTATACATTTTTCTCCGAGATAAAATAATTGATGGCAACAAACTCAATGCTTATGTTGGACTGGTTGTGTTTTAAGACAATGGATTGCGTGTTGGCAATATTTTGTTTCAAGGGGCTATTCTCCTCGCCTGCTTTCACCGGACTGTTGTTAATATACAGCTCAGAGAGCAATACTTTGGGCACCTTATTATTAACTTTAATAACCTCGGGGTTGAATCTGTTAATACCACGTACGCCACCTACTAATAGTTGTTTGTTGCTAGTGTAAAGTAGTGCATTAAAGGTGCTACCTACCAGTCCGTCGCGGTTATCGTAGTTCTGAAAACGGCCGGTCTCCACCTCATATTTCGAAAGGCCGCCATGGCTTGCAAACCAGAGGATTCCCGGGTGTACTTCGGCGATGTCGTAAACCTGCTCCTGTGCCAGTCCATCGTTAATGGTCAGGTTGGTAATGGCTTCGTTGGTAGGATCTATTTTAAATATTCCTCCGCCATTGGATCCCATCCATATATTACCGTTGCTACTCTCATTAATGCACAGAATAGCATTTTTTCCCACTCCGCTGTCGTTCAGCTTATCAAATAAATAGCATCGGTAAGTCTTACGGTTAGCATGCCAAAGGTAAATACCATTACTGGTGCCAATCCACAAATTATTTTTGGAATCCACAAACAGGCTCAGGATATATTCGTTCATCTGCTCATCGAGCTCAGGAAAGATATCGCTCAAGGCAGTAAAAACCTTGGTTTGGGTATCAAATTGGTACAGTCCATTGCCCAGGGTACCCACCCACAGCTTGTTGTCATCCTGCTGAGCCAGCGACCATACCGAAATGGATAACGGGCCATCATTTTGTTCAAGGGCAGGGTTATGTGTGATGAGTTGGTCACGCTGCTCGTCAAGCTGTGCCAGTCCGCTGCCATAAGTGCCCAGCCATATTGTACCTTTATTGTCTTCAAAGATGCGTTTTATAACGTTACTCTTTAGGTTTGATGCAATCCGGTTATAGCGTTTAAAGGTTTCCTTTTCAGGGTTAAAAAGATTTAAGCCGCCTCCATCGGTGCCCACCCATATTCTGTTTTTTGAGTCTTGCAACAGACTTAGTACCACATTATCACTTAGGCTCTTAGGTAAATGATCCTGGTGAACGAAATGCTGAAAGCGGTTACGTTCCGTATTAATAATGCGTACCCCTTTGCCAATGGTTCCTACCCAGTACAAGCCGTTGTTGTCGATATAGGTTGTAAAAACAGCTTTAGTATCCAGTTGTGCAAGGGCTTTGTTATGATCTTTATCTTTGATTATTACTTTCCTTAAGGGATCGATATTGACAATACCGCCACCATCAACGGCTGCCAGCAGCGTACCATCTTTGTTAATGCCCAGGGACATTATAATATTGAGTGAAGTGCCGTCAGCATTTGTATGCCCCACAAAGCGTTCATACTCCCTGGTCATCTTGTCGAAACGGTACAGTCCCATATTATCGGTGGCAATCCAGATATTACCATTGCCATCGTCCAGCAGGTCATTGATCTGCATGGTAGGAAAGCGATAGTTAATAAAGGCATTATTTTGAGTGTCAAATAAACTTAAGCCTTGTCCGTAGGTGCCCAGCCATAAATTACCGTCAGATCCCTCACAAAGGGCATTTACCATATTAATGTAATTGCCTAAGGAGTCATTTTGGGCAAAAGATTGAAAGGTGTTGTTGGTGTGATTGTAGTGATGTAAACCACCACCCATAGTAGCAATCCAAAGTCTGTTTTTCTTATCGAGTATCAGGTCGCCAATGTGGTTGTCGCGCAGGCTGGTTCCCGACTGTTCATCGGCCCAGAAACGTGTGAATTTTTCGGTGTCTTTATCCCGCACGTTTAAACCAAACTTGGTGCCCACCCATAAATCTCCGTTGTTGTCCTCCTGCAGGCAAGTGATAAAATTACTGCTTAGGGTACTTTCATCTTCCGAGATACTGAAATAGGTGTTTACCTCATAGCCGTTGTAGCGGTTAAGACCATAATAAGTGCTGATCCACATATAGCCATGTCGATCCTGCATAATCTCATTCACCGAGTTGTTACTTAGGCCATTTTCAGTGTCCAGTCCACTGAAATAGTAGGGCTGTGTTTGAGCAGACAGCGTGGGTGCATATAAAAAATATACAAGTAGGATTAGGATTGTATAGCGCATAAATACTGAATTAGGGAACTGTGAAGATATAAAAAAATAAATTATGCCGCCCGCTTTAAACCAAATGATCGCTCTGGTGTTTTTTGTTGAGCAGTGTAATGTTAAAGGAATATTAAGATGAAAAAATATGGAATTATTATAGTTCTTACCTTGTTTGGTTTTTTAACCCACACTTTAATGAATGCTCAGGATAAGGTTCATCAGTTATCAAGTCACATTTTAGATGTTACGGAAGGTAAGCCCGCTCCGAATGTAAAAATAAGTTTGTATAAGCAGGATAACAATGGTATTTGGAAGGAAGTAGATGAACGTGTAACGGATTTCTTGTTGATGCGTGAAGGAGAGTATAATCACGGTATTTATAAGCTAAGATACCATACAAAAAGCTATTTTAAGGGTTTAGATAAAGACACTTTCTATCCTTTTATTGAGGTAGTTTTTGAGATTGTTGATGACACCCATTATCATGTGCCCATAACCTTATCTGCTTACGGTTATTCCACCTATCGAGGTAATTAGTGCTTAGTTTATAATAAAAAAATCAAAAGAATTAGTAATAAGTTTAAAGGATATGCAAAAAGAAGTTCCGGTAGCGAATAAGATAAAAACCGATTTACACGAAATTTTACAGATACGTCATTTAACCGATAGCACCTTCGTACTGCGCATTGAGCGCAAGGGTCTGACATTTCAGGCAGGCCAGCATGTGTGTGTGGGACCGCCCAACGGGATACACACCCGGGAATATTCCATTTATAGTGCTGAGCAGGACGATTACCTGGAGATATTAGTGAAAGAAGTGGAGAACGGTCTCGTATCGCCCAGTCTTAAGAAGCTCAAGTCTGGTGGTTTTGTGGTAGTTGAAGAGCCCGTGGGATATTTCACAATTAATAAGGCTTTGCCCAAGAATCAAAAATATGTGTTTATTGCCAGCGGCACGGGTATATCGCCCTTTCATAGCTTCGTGCTGAGTACGCCAGGACTCAATTATACCCTTTTACATGGTGTTCGCCATGGGGATGAGGCTTATGATGCGGATGCCTACGAGGCGGGCCGCTATGTGCTATGTACCTCTCGCGATGATAGTGGTAATTATAAAGGGCGTGTGACACAATATTTAAAGAAGCATCCTTTTGGAACAGATGTGCATTATTACCTCTGTGGTAATTGTAATATGATTCATGATGTATATGACATTCTGGAGGAGCAAGGTGTCAGTACAGACAATATTCATGCTGAAGTATATTTTTAATTGTAAGCACAGATTAAGGTGAAGTATCATTTAATAACATTGGGCTGTCAGATGAATCAGTCTGACAGTGAGCGGGTACGACGTGTATTGGAAGGAATGGGTGCCCAATGGACCGATAGCGAGGAGGAAGCGGGTATTATTGGTATCCTGGCCTGCTCGGTAAGGCAGAAAGCCATCGATAAGGTGTATTCAAAAATATCCGCGTGGAACCGGCGCAAAGACCGACAAAATCTGATCACTTTCATTAGTGGCTGCATTTTACCGGCCGATAAGGAGAAGTTTCTGAAGTTGTTTGATATTGTGTTTGCAATGCGCGAGCTGCCACAGTTTCCGCAGATGATGGCACATTACGGTATTACCACGCCGGCGGGTTTGGAGCGCGATAACCTCAATCCCAAAGAGGAGATGTCCTTCTTTTGGAAGGTAAAACCGAAATACAACAGTAATTTTGAAGCCTTTGTGCCTATTCAGAATGGCTGCGATAAGTTTTGCTCCTTCTGTGCAGTGCCCTACACACGTGGCCGAGAGGTGAGTCGACCATCTGCTGAAATTGTGAATGAAGTACAAAGTCTTGTTAATAAGGGCTATAAGTCCATTACGCTCTTGGGGCAGAATGTAAATTCCTATGGACTCGATAAGAAAGGCAAGGAGATAAATTTTGCTCAATTACTGGAAGCCATCGGAGAGATAGGGGTTAAGAGCAGCCATCGTTTCTGGGTGTATTTTACCTCACCGCACCCTCGCGATATGGGACGTGAGGTGATTGAAGTGATTGCGCGTTATGACTGTTTGGCTAAACAAATTCATTTGCCTTTGCAGTCAGGGGATGATAAGGTACTGATTAGAATGAATCGCAAGCACTCGCTGAAAAAATACCGCGAATCGGTGGAGGCCATTCGTGAGTTGATTCCACAAGCCACTTTGTTTACCGATATTATTGTGGGTTTCTCGGGCGAAACGGATGAGCAGTTTCAAAATACGCGAAAGGCGCTTAAAGAGTTCGATTATAATATGGCTTATATTGCTATGTATTCGCGGCGGCCGGGAGCTACTTCTTATAGCTGGCCCGATGATGTGGAGCTGGCTACCAAGAAGCAGCGGCTGGCCGTGCTGTCTGAGGATCTGGCCGGTACGGCGGGAGCCTATAATGCCCAAATGGTGGATAAAGTATTCCCCGTTTTGGTGCGTGATAAAGATCGTAAAAGCGGCTACTTAAGCGGGCAGACCGAAGGGAAAATAACGGTGCGTTTTGCATCGGAGGATAATGCGCTGATTGGACAGATTGTGGATGTGAGGATTACTTCAGCCGGTAATTTCTCAGTTGAGGGAGAGTTGCTTGAGGTGTCGGCTTTGATGGATAGAGAATGAAGAGAAAAATTGGATTTAAAACGCTGGGCTGCCGTCTGAACCAGTTTGAGACCGATGCGCTCGCATCGCGCTTTACCCGTATGGGTTATGAGGTGGTGGACAACAGCAAGGATACTGATGTATTTGTGGTAAATACGTGTACGGTAACCAATCAGAGTGATCAGAAATCGCGCTACGTGGTTAACCACGCCCTTACCCACGGGCACATCGGCATGTTAATTATCACCGGCTGCATGGCCAATCATCATAAGGATCAGCTTGAGCAGCGCTATCCCAATGCCTATGTGGTAGATAATCAGCAGAAGAGTGCCATCCCTCAGTTGGTGGAGGCACATTTTAAGAAGGAGATAGTCCCCTCCAATCAAAGCCAGGGAGGTGTGTTTAGCTATGCGCCTGCTGCGGAGACGTTTCATACACGCAGCATGGTTAAGATACAGGATGGCTGCGATAATTTCTGCACTTTCTGTATTATACCCAAGGTACGGGGTCGGGCTGTGAGTCGTCCGCCCCAAGCCATATTAGAGAACATAAAGCAAGTACTTGATTATGGCTATAAGGAGGTGGTGATTACCGGAGTAAATATTAGTCGATATAATTATGAAGGCTTAAGTTTCTCGGCTTTACTCAGACAGATACTTGCTATCGATCGGGATTTCAGACTTCGCATATCATCTATTGAGCCGGATAGCTTTGATGATGATTTCTTCGAACTGATGAAGCATCCTAAGTTGATGCCACACCTTCACCTTTGCCTGCAAAGTGCCTCGGAGTCCATTCTGTTGAAAATGCGGCGGATGTATACCTATAAGTTATATAAGACAATGGTGGAGAAACTGCGTAAGCTAAACCCTCTCTTTAATATCACTACCGATTTGATTGTGGGCTTCCCCGGTGAAACAGAGGATGATTTTCAGGCATCGCTTAAAGCTGTTGGCGACTTGCAGTTGGGCCATGTGCATACTTTCAAGTATTCGAAGCGTGAGGATACGCGTGCTGCCCGCATGAGCGACACTATGCCAGAACCTCTGAAAACACAGCGCAGCGAGCTGGTGAGAGCAGCCGCCCTGAAAGCTAAAATTGCGTACCGCAGGCAGTTTATTGGCATAAAGCAAACGGTGCTGATTGATACACTCAATGCGGTTTACGCCAAAGGCTACTCCGAGTATTATATTCCGGTTAAAATAAAACAGTCTGTTCCGAAAAATACGCTGCTCAAGGTTCATATTTATGGGTTAGAGACCGAGGGGAATGATCCGTGTTTACTGGGTGAAATATCTGCCTGAGCATTGCAGGTGGTGTGGTCAATGCAGTAAAACATTGATGCCTTATTTCCAATAGGATTAATGGGTTAACGGTAAGCTGAAATATTATTTCAAACGATTTTGAGATATCCCTAGTGTAATCGAACATAAAATTAGCAATCACAGCACGGCTGAATTTGAAATGCGATTGCCTTGGCCTTTCAGTTGAGGGTTTATTTCAGATGAAAGCGCTAAGCTTGTGGCTCAATCCTCCTAACTTGCAGATTTATTTATTTTACAATAATTATTGCCGGCAGCACCTGATTAGTGCTGCTTTTTTATTTAGTACACCCTTCTTTTTGTTAGGTAAGCGCAACGGTTTCCTCATTACTTCGTCTGCCCTTGGTGATTAAAATGTCAATTTTTGTAATTCTTATAACCTTTATTAAGGCCCGTATAGCGTGGTTTTGCAACAATAGTACAACATTAGTACAATAGTACAATCGCTTTGTTAAAAGTTCTATTTTTTACAACCTCTGTTTTATTATCTCATGCGAACAGCTGTTAGATTTGCCGGTGTAAAAATTCAATATTATGAAAGTATCAATGAGCAATAGCGATAAGCCATCAAGTATCAAGCAAGAGGCGCGGCGGTATTTATTAATACGCAGTGTCCTCGTCGTGCTTTTGCTGCTAATGGTCATTCTACTATTATTATTAACGTTTTTTTAAATATCATGTTAACTAATCATCAAATTCAACTCTTTATGAAAAGACGATTTAATTGGTTTCAAAGAGGACTCATGGGAGCGTTTATGCTACTGTTATCAGTAGGCGTTGCTTTTGCCCAGGAGCTTACTATTAGCGGTACCGTGAAGGGTGCCGAGGATGGATTACCCATACCGGGTGTGTCCGTTATTGAAAAAGGTACTACTAACGGTACCATTACCGACATCGACGGTAAGTATCAAATTACCTGCCCAACAGGAAGTGTCGTGGCTTTCTCGTTTGTGGGTATGAAACCTCAGGAAGTAACGGTGGGAAGCCAAACCACTATTAACATTACCCTGCAGCCCGATGCCATCGAAATGGAAGGTGTTGTGGTAACGGCCCTGGGTATCAAGCGCGAAGAAAAATCCCTTGGATACGGAGTGTCAAAAGTTGACAGTGACGAGATACAAGCTGCCGCCGGTAGTGACGTGCTCAGTTCAATGCAGGGTAAAGTGGCTGGTTTAGATTTAGGTTCATCACAAGGTGGACTTGGTTCTTCTAACCGTGTAGTACTTCGTGGTAACAGCTCTATTTCTGGCAATAACCAGCCGCTTTATGTGGTTGATGGTGTTCCGGTGAATAATTCAACAGTCGAAGAGTCGGCTGGTGTTTGGGATAGAAAAGATTTTGGATCAGGCTCTATGGATATCAACCCTGACGATATCGAAAGTGTTACTGTTCTTAAAGGTCCTAATGCCGCTGCCTTATATGGTTCTCGTGCCCAGAATGGTGCCATTATTATTACGACAAAATCAGGTAAGAAAGGGCAAGGTCTTGGTGTAGAAATTTCTACTTCCAATATGTTTGACGTGGTAACTGATCAATATTTGCCAAAGGTTCAAAATAAATATGGACAGGGTAGTTATGTAGATAATGTACCAACCTATTCTACTTCAGTTACTGATGATAGTTGGGGGCCAGCTATGACCGGACAGACTTTTCCATCATGGAGTGGGTTCGAAGATAATTTAACGTATTCTCCACAACCCAATAATCTTAAAGATTTCTTTGAGACCGGTTTTAAAACAACTAATACAGTTGCTTTAACCACTGGTGGTGAAAATGGTTCGTCTCGTTTTTCGTATACCAATTTGTATGGTAATGGTATTGTTCCGGGTAATGAGCAAATGCGTCATAATTTCAATATCAGAACGCAATATGATTTAGCAGATTGGTTACGTGTAGATGCGAAAGCTAACTACATCAATCAGGAGATTGAGGGTGGAACCTGGCTGGGAGAAGGTAGTAGTAATGCTGTTTATGGCTTATTTACTCTTCCTCGTAATACTAACTTAAACGAGCTTAAGAAATTTAATTATAAAAATTCACCGAATGATCCTTTTGTCGGAACCCAAATGAATCCATATTGGACAACTTTGCACGATAATATGATTAACAAAAAGGATCGTTTAATTGGATTTGTTAAGTTAGACTTTGATATTACAGACAACTTGTCTGGTTTTGTTAGAGCAGGTACCGATTATACGAATAATTCTATTGAAGAGCGTTATAATCTTGGACATAAGCAAAGTAAATCGGGTCAGTGGATTATGAACCAGTACATGCGTCGTGAATCTAACTTTGATGCTTTACTGAGCTATAATAAGCGTTTTGGAGAATTAGACCTAGGTGTAAACGTAGGTGGTAACATCATGAAAAACCTAAGCCAGGCAACTTATAACCGTGGTGATGATGTTATATCTAATGGTTTTTGGAATATCCAGAACTATCTGAATAAGAATGCAAGCTATAATATTTACGAAAAGCAAGTTAATTCGGCCTATGCTACTCTTAATTTGGGCTATAACAACTTCCTTTATTTAGATGCATCTTTCCGTAATGACTGGAGTTCTACATTACCTGAGGAAAACCGCTCATATTTCTACCCTGCTGTTTCGACAAGTATTTTGCTGAATGAAGTCCTGGACATGGGCGATGTAAACCTTTTAAAAGTACGTGTTGGCTATGCTGAAGTAGGAAATGATTCTGACCCATACCGTTTAGCAACAACATTTGGAGTTAATCCTTTATTAGATCATAATGGCATTCCTTTAATGGATGTTGATGGAACACCTGGTGTACCAGATCTAAAGCCCGAAAGGACGGGGTCGATAGAGTTTGGTGTTGATTTCAGAGCATTTAATAATCGTGTATTTGCCGATTTCAACTACTATTCGCAGTCAACTGAAAACCAGCTTTTCACAACGAGAGTATCTTCAGCCACCGGCTATGTTAACAAGTACTTGAATGGTGGTGATGTAGTGAATAGCGGTTTCGAAGTTTCTATTGGTGGTATCCCAGTACAGACAGGTTCTTTCGAATGGGAAACAACCTTAACATTAGCCCAAAACACAACTGAAGTAAAAGAGTTAGCAGACGGATTAGATACACAAGTATTGGCCGACTTAGGAAACATAGTTGGTGGTGTACAGATTGTTGCTAACAAAGGTAAAAATGGCTATGGTGTTATTATGGGTATGCCAGCTAAAGTTAATGGCGAGTATCAGTTAGGTAATAATGGTTTCCTACCGGGTAATGATCGTGTTGAGCTTGGTAATTTTACCCCTGATGCAACTTTTGGTTGGTTAAATACCTTCTCTTACAAGCGTTTAAACTTCAGAGCTTTAATTGATGGTAAAATAGGTGGTGATGTGATGAACGCTACAAAAGGAGATTTGACAGCGAAGGGGATCACAGAAAACACATTGGAATATCGTGAAGGTGGAATTGAAGTTTCGGGCATAAATGCAAATGGTGAGCCAACTACTGTAACCATGAATGCGCAATCATATTGGGGTGGTTTGGCTAACTATGGTGAGCCTTGGGTAGTTGATGCTACGAACGTTCGCCTGCGCGAATTGAGTTTGGGCTACAACTTTAAGTTAAATCCTGATTTCTTTATCAAAAACTTAAGCGTCAACTTTAACGCTTATAACCTATTCTTTATATATCGTGATGAAGATGCCAAGGATATCGATCCGAATCAAACCTGGGGTACAGGCAACGCACAAGGTTATAACTTATACAATGTACCTTCTACAACCTCTTATGGTTTCACTGTTAACGTTAAGTTTTAATCAAAAGTAAATTTAAACAGATGAAGATATTTAATAAATACATTTTAGTTGGTTTGGTGGCTTTGACAAGCTTCAGTTGTACTGATGACTTCGATGAAATGAACACAAACCCAAACTCTCCTTCTGCCGATAATCCTGCGACGGAAGCTGTATTGGCTAGCTCAATGCGCAAAGCCTTTCATGAAGATAGATTTGAATTTTGGCGGGGTGTAGTCCTTCATGCAGAACGTTTTGCCGGCCATGTTGATGGTGGTTATAACGGATGTTGGTGGGCACCCGGTAATTCTTATGATTATAACGAAGGTTGGACTGCCGCAGCCTGGGATTCCTATAACTCATCATCGTTTACAAACGGTTATGGAGGAGCTTTATTTGCGAATACCAATGTACTTTTAAATTACTATGAAGAGAATCCTGAAGCGCCCTACGCCAAAGAATTCACAGGTATTTGCCACGTACTACGTTCGTTCCAGTTCTTGAAAATTACTGATCTGTTTGGCGACACGCCCTACTCAGAGCACGGTAATATTGATATTCCAACACCCAAGTTTGATGCTCAGCAGGCCATCTATGATGATATTGAAGCAAAACTTAAAATGGTTGTGGAGGAAAACTTTGCCGATGATGTTACTATCGGAACCATGAATAAGTACGACTTAGTGTACAAAGGCAATATTAGCAAGTGGAGAAAATTTGCAAATTCTTTACGTTTACGTATGGCTCTTCGTCGTTCTAATGTCGATAGCGAAGGTGCAAAAGCCATACTCGCAAATATTGTGCAGTATCCACTTTTAGAGAGTAATGAAGACAATGTAATGGTTGAGCGCACAAAGTCGTCAACAGACTTGCACAACCAATACTATGGATTCTTTAAAACGTGGCCAGGCGCTATGCCTAATGGCTCATATACCTGGGATGGTTATGTAACTGAGTGGGCTCCGGGTCCCGGTGCTTTTGTGCCCGCCCGTGAAATTATTGAGGTGATGAAAGGAAACGCCTTATATGCAGCTGAGGTTAAGGATGGAGGTTCCGCTACCGAGGATATTAATGCAGTATCCGGCATTTACGATCCACGAATGGAGAAGTATTTCATGCGTCCTAAAGGTGATGTTACGGCAGAACACAAAGGACGCCCTGCACGTGCCGAATATTTCCTAAAAGATGGTGTTATATCCAGTATTCAGAATGATGCTATTGAAGGAGATGTACATAATTACTCCTGGATGCACCCATCAATCTGGTATGATGGTGGTACCTGGAATCCCGTTAGCTTAGATTATGCTGAAGTGTGTTTAGCATTGGCAGAAGCTGTTAATAGAGGTTTAGTAAGTTATGGTCAGTCTGATGCTGACTTACTAAAGGCCGGGCTTGAAGCAAGTTGTAAGCGTTGGGGTGCAGATGTTGGTACTTTTGCCGATGATGTTGTAGCTAAGTTTAACAGTGCTGATGCAGAAGGACAAGAAGCGATTATTGCTACTGAGCGTTGGGTTTCTGCTTATACTGTTCCGCACCAGGCCTACTCAGTATTACGCCGTACAGGTCATCCTGAGTTTGTGTATCTTGACAAGGACAGAACAATCACTGGTACCTGGGTTAAGCCTGATGGAAGCACTGAGACACGTACCATTGAGAAGTATGCTCAAGGTAGCACCAACTTTAAGTTACCACAGCGTATGCGCGTTCCGGAAAGTGAAGTAGCCATTAATAACAATGTTCCGGAAGAGAACAAAAGCATGGTTAACAAAGTATGGTGGGCCAAGCGCTAAACTAAAAGTAAGTCTCTAAAACCAAAACTATTATATTTATACGTTTTGAAAGTGAAGGGGTTCTGCAACGGCAGAGCCCCTTTTCCGATTCCTAGCCCCAACTTCTCCCTGGTTTAAAACTGAGGAAAAAATATTTCCATGCCATGTGATGGTTAATTTACCATTCTTTCCCACTGGCTGTGTTATCACATCTCAAAAGCATAATCACCAAAGGTGTTGAATAGAAATTGCCCTGTTTATAGAACAGCGATTTACCCAATACGGCCATCACAACTACAGCGAAGTTGAATAGCTGATGTCCAAACCTTCACTTTTGTACGGGTACAAATGTGTATTTATTATTTCGCTTAGGCCCCCTTGATGGTAAGGTTTTTAGGGGCAAAGGTGTAAATATGTTTTGAAATGATTAAATATGTTCCGAATTGTGAATGAATGTAAAAAACTACTTGAAAGTGTTGTGTAGCTACCCTACTTTAGCCGCTGAATGAGTTACGCATTCGCTCGTTCATTTTTTGTTTTAAGCAGTCTGCCGTTAGAATTTTATCACACCATTTTTTAGCGGTGGGCAGTGGATTAGGAACTATAAAATTCAAAACGTATGAAAAGAACAGTAAGTTGGTTAAAGAGGTGTTTGTTGGTGCTACCGGCCTTCCTCTTGGGTACCCTGGTGTACGGCCAAAATATTAGTGTTACCGGTACGGTAACGAGCTCTGAAGATGGATTACCCATACCGGGTGTTTCCGTGGTTCAAAAAGGAACGACCAACGGTACCATCACCGATATGGACGGACTATACAACATTCAGGTGCCCCAGGGCAGTACCCTGATATTCTCTTTTGTGGGTATGGGCTCTCAGGAGGTGCTTATACCATCGGCCGGTACTTACGATGTGAGTTTGACATCGGAAACCGAAGGACTCGAAGAAGTGGTGGTTACTGCTCTGGGTATCAAGCGGGAACGTAAGGCACTTGGTTATGCCATTCAGGAGGTAGATGGAGAAGCCATTCTGGAATCACGCGAAGCTAACGTAGCTAACTCCCTCAGTGGTAAAGTGTCGGGCTTGCAGGTAATAAAGTCAAGTGCAGGACCCGCCGGATCATCAAAAATAGTGCTGCGGGGTAATAGTTCATTAACAGGTGATAACCAGCCGCTGATAGTTGTGGATGGAATTCCTATTGATAATTTCACCGGTGCAGACAATAACGATTACTGGAACCCATCGCCCGATATGGGTAACGGACTAGGTGATATTAACCCCGACGATATTGAAAGTATGTCGGTATTGAAGGGAGCCTCAGCAGCTGCCCTTTATGGATCGCGTGCGGGTAATGGAGTAATTTTGATTACTACCAAATCAGGTAAGAAGACTGATGGTCTGGGTATCTCAGTGTCTGCTACCTATGGTTTTGAAACGATTTTCACTAATCCTGAGTTGCAAAGCAGCTTCGGACAGGGTAGCCGTGGTATCTTTGACGAATTAAGCACTGGCAGCTGGGGACCAAAAATCGAAGGACAAGAGGTAACCAAATGGGATGGCACGCAAGCTCCCCTGATGGCCTACGATAATGTTAAGAACTTCTTCGATACCGGAATAACACAGGATTATAATGTGTCTTTCCAGCAGCAGTACGATCGCACTTCGGTGTATACCTCGTTTACTCACAAGGATGATAAGAGTATGATACCGGGTGCTAAGTTGCAGCGTACTAACTTATTGGCTCGTGCAACTTCCAAGTTTGGTCCCGATGAGCGCTGGACACTGGATACCAAAGTACAATATGGTAGTACCACGGCTAAAAACCGTCCCCTGTTGGGAGCCAATGCTTCCAATGCCTATTATACCATGTATTCTTTACCCATTTCATTAGATATTCGTGACTTTGATCCGCCAGCTGATGAGTCAGGTAATATGATTTGGTACGGGGGTGGAAGTCAGGTAAACCCTTATTGGAATGCCAGGTACAACCTTAACGAGGACTCACGCGACCGTTTTATCTTGCACGGCTCGTTAAAATACCGTTTTACCGATTGGTTAAACGCTGAGATTAAAGGCGGATCAGACCGCTACACCACGAATACGGAGACCAAACTCTACGATGGTAGTCCACTAGCCAATGGCGGACGCTATAGCCTGGGTAAGCGTGTGTTCTACGAAAACAACTTCAGTGCGCTGGTAACGGCTTCTCAGGATAATCTCTTTGGTAAAGTGGGTGGCTCACTCATGTTGGGAGGTAACCTGATGAAACAGCATAATTCTGGATTGTCCGGTAGTTCAGGTGAATTGGAAGTACCCAATTTATTCTCCTTAAATAATGGAGTAGATAATCCAACAATCAGTGAGACTTTCAGCGAGCGGAAGATCAATTCAGTGTATGGTAATGTGCAGCTGAATTACGATGGCTACCTGTTTCTGGAAGGAACCTTCCGTAACGATTGGTCTTCAACCCTTAGCAAGGATAATCGATCCTTCTTCTATCCTTCGGTAACAGCCTCTTATGTGATAACTGATATGTTGAATAAGTCAGGCGCAATGGTTCCCACATGGTTAACTTTTGCCAAAGTAAGGGCTTCCTATGCCGAGGTGGGTAATGACCTACAACCCTATCAGCTGTATAATACCTACTGGATAGGGAAAGACCCCAGTGGCGATACAACCGCCGGCGCTGGAACTACATTATTTGATTCGACTGTTCGCAGCGAGTTGATTAAATCCTATGAAATTGGTGCCGAGCTACGCCTATTCCAAAACAGGCTGGGTATTGATTTTGCCTGGTACAAATCCAATGCAACTCGTCAGTTGATTGACCTGCCCATGGACCCAATGAGTGGTTATGAGCGGAAAAAGATCAACGCAGGTGATATTCAAAACAAGGGTGTTGAGCTAATGCTGCATGGAGACTTGCTCAGAAGTAGCACAGGTCTTAACTGGGACATGCAAATCAACTACTCGAAAAATGAGAATACTATTGAAGAGCTGGCTGAGGGTGTAGAGCGCTATAAGTTAGGTGGTTATGATAATGTGTTGATTGATGCCACAGTGGGCGGTATGTACGGAGAGATATATGGTACTTCCTTCTTACGTGTTACTGATGAAGAAAGCGAGCATTATGGACGTTTGTTGTTGGATGGTAATGGTTTGCCACAGGAAGATGGTGAGGTCAAGAAGCTGGGTAATCAGCAGCCCGATGCCATGGTAGGCTGGATCAACAACTTTAGCTATAAGAATTTGAGTTTGAGCTTTCAGGTGGATGGTCGCTTTGGTGGCGAGATCTTCTCGGGTACCAACCTGGGCTTGCAGAGAGCCGGTACAGCCGATGTAACCGCACCCGGTGGAATGCGCGAAGATATGGTAGTTGATGGCGTGGTGATGGATGGTGATAATTACATCGAAAATACCACATCTATTTCAACACAAGATTACTGGAATGCTGTTACCGGACCCGGTAACCTTGGTATTACAGAGGCCAATATCTACGATGCTACCAGTGTGCGACTGCGGAATATTCGCCTCAGTTATAATTTGCGCGGTGGAATTCTGGAGAATACCCCCATTAAGCGCATGAAACTGGGCTTCACCGTTAATAATGTATGGCTGATTAAGAGTCATTTAAAGGGTGTTGACCCCGAATCGGTTTATGCCACAGGAACAAACGCAGTAGGTTTCGAAAATGCGGCTCCTCCAACATCACGTACCTATATTTTTAACCTGTCGTTGGACTTTTAAAAACTTATGAAGATGAAGAAAATGATAAAATTATATGCAGCTGCCGGTTTAGTTTTTGCGATGGCTTTGGCAGGTTGCTCCGATTTTGAAGAAATAAATGTGGATCCTAAGGCAGCCAGTGCTGAGCAGGTGCAGGTGGAGTACATCATCAACTCCTCTATTGTGGGTGCTCAGCAGAATCCACACGTGGCCGAACGTGCCTTTGTGTTATACTGGAAAATAGCCGCACGTCAATGGCGTGGTAATGGTGCCTTGGCTACCGGTGGATACAGTGATGGCTGGAGTAACGATTATTACAATTCCCTCTCGGGATGGCTCAAAAACGCTTACCTGGCGGTTAATATTTCGGATGAGAAGATGGCACAGGGCGCCGCTCTTCCTTATACCGATAACCTGAAGCAGGTAGCACGTATCTGGCGTGTTTATCTGGTAAGTGAATTTGCCGACACCTTTGGTCCCATTCCTACCGAAGGATTCAGTGGCAGCAATCCGGAGTTTGATGATTTGCAAACAGTGTACTATTTCATGCTGCAAGAATTGCAGGAGGCATCTGAAAGCATCGACTTGAGCGAGGCAGCCAAGGTGCCTGAAGATTTGAAAGATTATGATAAAGCTTATGGTTTCGACCTGAGAAAATGGAAGAAGTATGCCAATTCTATGCGTATGCGCCTGGCTATGCGCCTGTCAGAGGTGGATCCAGCCAAGGCCAAGTCTGAGTTTGAAGCAGCTGTGAAGGGCGACTTGATAATGGAGGAAGATGATTTCTTTGATGTGCCTGAGCAAGGGGGATGGAGTGACTTGACTGCCGTAATGAGCCGTGAGTGGAATAGTCAACCCTTATCGGCAACCCTCAATAACCTTTACATTGGTCTGGGTGGACTTAGTTCGGCTGATATGTTGCCTGATTCAGTTCATAAATACATTCACACGGCCGATTACATGGGCGTGAAATACGATCAGCACCTGACTTCCATGACCAATGATCCGTCAACCGGATTTTGGTACGATGGTTTGCATGAGAAGATAGACCCTCGTGCCTACAAGTCATTCATTATACCGGGTGATTTTGAGAATCCTGACTTCTGCTTCTATCCTTCATGGGATAACAATGCTGAAACAGTGGTGCGCAATCTTCTGGATGATGACGGCGAGGTGGTGAAAGAGATTGATGCTTCCTTTACCTGGAATGCTGCCCCTCTGGGTGACTGGGGTGATAAAGCGGCGCGTAACCAGGTGGCTACTTTCCCCGGTACTAACCCACGTTTAAGTCAGCGCTTCCGCCAGGCTAGCCCTGAAGATAAGCCGGGACGTATCTTCTTTGCTCCCTGGGAAACTTATTTCTTAATTGCCGAGGCTGCCGTGCGTGGCTGGGATGTGCCCATGAGTGGAAAAGAAGCCTACGAGAAGGGCATTGAGTCCAACTTCCTCTATTGGGATGTAGCAGGCCACCTGGATGCTTATCTTGTTTCTGATGCCTACAACCGTGTGGGTACCTCAGTAAGCTGGGATCATACGGCAGAACCAGTAGGACCTGTTGTGATGAATTATGTGGATGGCTATACCGGCGAGGAGGGAACCGTTGAGTTTAATTATCCCAAAAACTATATTTATAAAGATGGTACTGTAAGCAACGATCATCTTACCAAGATCATTACACAGAAGTTTATTGCGCAAAACCCATACTTGCCATTGGAGGCCTGGAATGATCATCGTCGACTGGGATTACCATTCTTTGAGAATCCTGCGGTGGATAAGCCCCTGCTGAATTTGCCGGATCTTAACGAGAGCAACTATATGACCAATCAAGTGTCCTTCTTCCCGCAGCGGGTGAAGTATCCTTCCAATCTGGCCAATAGTAATCCCGAAGGTTATGTGCAGGCCGTTGGCTTCCTTAACGGTGATGATGCTGTGCTGACACCCCTGTGGTGGGCACAAAAGGATTAGTAGTAATAACCCATTACGGACCGTTTTTATAAGCATCTCACTATAAAGAAACGATCCATCAAAGCGCTTAAAGCGGCTGCCCTATCGGGTGGCCGCTTTTCCTTTCATCAATTGCAGGTCTGTGGCCGATCTGCTACGGTGCTAAATAAAATGACAATAATCATAGGTATAACTCAAATACCTTTTGCATATTTGTTATTTAGAATAATACCATATAAGAATTTTATTACATCATAAAAATCAATGCAATGACAATGATGAAAGCACTGGTGAAGTCAAAAGCCGAGAAGGGCATTTGGATGGAAGAGGTAAAAATACCTGTGATTGGTCCCAACGATGTTTTGATAAAAGTATCAAAATCGGCCATCTGTGGTACCGACCTTCACATCTACAAGTGGGATGAGTGGGCGCAGAAAACCATTCCTGTGGGTATGACCATCGGTCATGAATACGTGGGTCATGTTGCGCAAGTTGGAACCGAGGTGAAGGATTTTAAAGAGGGAGACCGGGTGACTGGCGAAGGACATATTGCTTGTGGTCGTTGTCGTAACTGTCGCCGCGGACGTCAGCATATCTGTGAAAACACGGTAGGTATCGGCGTTAATATCGATGGTTCTTTTGCCGAGTATGTAAAAGTACCGGCCAGCAATGTGATGAAGATCAATGCATCTATTCCCGATGAGATACTGGCCATTATGGATCCCTTTGGTAATGCTACACACACTGCCTTGTCTTTTCCTTTGATTGGCGAGGATGTACTGGTGACCGGCTCAGGTTTGATTGGCAGCATGGCGGTAGCCGTGGCAAAATTTGCGGGTGCCCGTTACGTAGTGGCCACTGAAACCAATGAGTTTCGTGCAGAGCTGGCGCGTAAGATGGGTGCCACCAAGGTGGTGAATCCCATCACTGATAACCTGCGCGAAGAGATGGATAAGCTGGGCATGATTGGTTTTGATATTGGTTTGGAATGTTCGGGAGCGCCGGCGGCCTTTAATCAGCTGGTGCAGCACATGTATAACTCGGGTAAGATTTCGCTGCTGGGTATCCTGCCATCAACTACCCAGGTCGATTGGAATAATATTATCTTCAAAGGATTGACCCTGAAGGGTATCTATGGTCGCGAGATGTATGAGACCTGGTATAAGATGGAGCAAATGCTCATGTCAGGTCTCGACCTGTCACCGATCATTACTCACCGTTATAGCATCAATGATTTCCAGAAGGGCTTTGATGTAATGGATGAAGGAAACTGTGGTAAGGTGCTCCTCAACTGGGATTAAGTAAACCACTGAACAATACTAACGGATTGTGTCGATGAGGTGAGCTAACCCCACGATGCAATCCGTTTTTTATTTTTACTTTTGAAGTGAAAAATCAGACCGAACAATATTATCATTGCTTTAATTATCAAATAGTCATCTATGCTTCACGTAAAAAGCTGTCTTACAATCATTCTAACATTATATTCACTGCTTGCCGGGGCTCAGGATAGTGTTCAATGGGCTACGCGTATCGATGAAATAGTGGCCGAAACAGATCCCAACTTCAAGAGGGATAAGCTGCAAAAGTTGAGCAGAGCGATTGCCGACGGATGGGATAATAGCGAAGATATTGAGCAGCTTGGTCGCAGCCATAGTGCTTTTCATTTACTTCGTTCGGACAATGGAAAAATGGAAATTGCCGTGCTGGGTGCGGTAACTTATACCAATGTTTTTCAACTGGATTGGATTGTAAATACTAATGATTCGGTATATGTCTTTAGCGATGAACTGCCATATAATTCCGGTAGAGAAGGTAATGAGTATCAGTATGACCTACATCTGGATGGTGCCGAACGCTACCATTTTAGGGTGCGCCGTGGTAAACAGCTGGTCTTGGAAGCCCATGATGTACTGACCAAGTGTTGGTTTGAGGATTTGCATAAGCCCATGTCTGACGATCAGAAAGAGGCGCTTAATCAGGAATTGCAGGAGCGACTTATGAAACTGTGGGAGGACCCGGCAATGTATGAAAATACTTTCCCCCAACTTAAACGAATGAAAACACTCTTGTCGGACGATCATAAAGTAAAGGTATGTACTTATAATATTCAGAAGCAGGGTTTTAAGCAGGTGTTTTATGGAGCTGTTATACTCAATGAGGGAGATATCAGTATCAGGCTATTGAACGATGAAAGCGACAGGATACGATCGCCCGAGCGTTCATCCTTATCCAACAAAAAATGGTATGGCGCCATTTATCTTGATATGATTCAAACGGAAAATTCAGGCAAAACACTCTATACCCTGCTGGGCTATCGCGGCCATGATGAGTTTATGAAGACGCGCGTATTGGATGTACTGCAGGTGCAGAACGGAGGACGATTGCGTTTTGGGCTGCCTGTTTTTAAAACCGATCGGCTTACCCGCAACAGGATTGTTTTTCAATACTCGGCCAAAACTACCATGATGATGCGCTATGACCGTCGTGAGAAGATGATCGTGTTTGATAATCTGGCTCCGGCTGATCCCATGTTTCGTAATGTATACCAGTATTACGGGCCTGATTTTTCTTACAATGCCTTTAAGTTTAGCAAAGGACTGTGGCAGCTAAAAAAAGATATTGATCTGCGTAACCCCAAACGATAAACTAACAGTATTGAAGTGATGAAGCGAGATATAAAAGAAAGAATAAATATAGACGAATTTCCCTATCAGATAGAGCAGTTTGGCGACTTGCGCATACTGCGTTACAGGATACCCAATTTTGAAAAGCTGCCCTTGCAGCAGAAACAATACATTTATTATCTCTCTGAGGCCGCACTCTCTGGACGTGATATCATCTGGGATCAGAATAATGCCCATAACCTGTGGCTGCGCCGTTGTCTTGATGTCATATATCAGTGTGTGGATAAGCAGGATGAACACTATAAGCAGCTGGAGGATTTTTATAAACGGGTGCTTTTTTCCAATGGAGTGCATCACCATTATAGCACGGACAAGTTAGTGCCCGGTTTTAGTGAGGCTTCGCTGCGTAGATGGATAGAGGCACTAGCGCCGGAAGCGCTGCATGAATTGGGAAGCGACACGGCTCAGGAGTTATTTCAAGGCCTTCACAACTTGCTCTTTGATGCATCTTTTCAGGCACGGCGTGTTTGTCAGGATGAAGGAAAGGATGTGGTAGCTGCATCGGCCAATAACTATTATCAGGGGCTTACTCAGGCCGAAGCGGAGGCCTTTTACCGGCAGCGACAGGAGAGTGATGGTGCACAGCCGGTATCATACGGGCTAAATACTCGTCTGGTAAAGACAGCAAAAGGAATTGAAGAAGAGGTGTGGCGATTAGGGGGCCGTTATGATGCATCACTGAAGCGCATTGTGCATTGGCTGAAAAAGGCTGAGAAAGTGGCTGAGAACGATGTGCAGAGGAAAGTGATCAGCATATTAATACAGTTTTATGAAACAGGCGACCTGAAGATTTTTGATACTTATAGCATTGAATGGCTGAAGGAGCAGGAGGGAAGCATTGATTTTATCAATGGTTTTATTGAGGTGTATGGCGATGCCTTGGGTTATAAAGGAGCCTGGGAGAGTCTGGTGAACATTGTGGATCGTGAAGAAACAAGCAAGGCCACACGTATTAGTGAAAATGCTCAGTGGTTCGAGGATCATTCGCCGGTGCATTCCGCACACCGTAAAGAAAAAGTTCAGGGTGTTAGCATGAAGGTGATTAACGCCTTGATGTTGGGGGGCGACTGCTACCCGGCGGCTCCCTTGGGTATCAACTTACCCAATGCCGAGTGGATACGCGAGCAGCACGGCTCCAAGTCGGTGTCGCTGCAAAATATTAGTGAGGCGCATGAGATGGCTTCTTTAAACAGCGGTGTTCTGGAGGAGTTTGCCTTTGACCAGCAGGAGATCGAGCTGCATCGCAAGTACGGCGCCCTGGCAGATCATCTGCACACGCATCTGCATGAGTGTGTAGGGCATGGCTCGGGTAAGCTCGAAGATGGCGTAAGAACGGACGCCCTGAAGGCCTATGGATCAGTGATTGAAGAGGCGCGTGCCGATCTGTTCGGTCTTTATTTTATTGCCGATGAAAAGATGCAGGAGCTGGGACTGGTGCCCAATGCCGAGGTGGCTAAGGCGCAGTATAATGCCTACATCCGCAATGGCTTGATGGTTCAGCTGGCGCGGATAAGCGAAGGGGCCAATATTGAACAGACCCACATGCGCAACCGTCAGCTGGTGGCCTCATGGGTATTCGAGAAAGGCGGTAGTGACGTGATTGAGATGCGCCGGATGGAAGATAAAACCTATTTCGTTGTGAAGGATCATGCAAAGCTGCGCACGCTCTTTGGCGAACTTTTAAAAGAAGTGCAACGCATTAAATCGCAGGGTGACTATGAAGCAGCACGTCAGCTGGTGGAGCAATACGGCGTTAAGGTAGATCAGCAACTGCATGCCGAAGTGAAGGAACGTTACAGCCGTTTGAAGGTGGCGCCTTATTCGGGTTTTCTCAACCCGCGCTTGACACCGGTTTATGATCATGATGGAGCAATAAAGGGTGTAAGCATCTCCTACGATGAGAACTTCATGGAGCAGATGCAGCGCTATAATCGTGATTACAGCTTTGAGAAATAAGATAGAAAATACAGCCTACAGTTTCCCGCAGATACCCTCCCTGCGTAAAGCTTGCCAACCCCGAAAGGGGGTTTACGGTTAATAACCACGGGTTTAACCCCGTGGTAAGTACGTCCATCATCCCCAACCCCGAAGGGGGTTGAATGTTTGTGCTCATAAACCACAGATTTTACGTGCATGAATCTTAGTTGTTGCTACGACTACCACAATCATAAAAAGGCTTGTCCACCTTAGCTAAAGGGGACCGGTAAACAGGCTGTGGCAAGTTATACGACTCAGGGGGATTGAATACCTGTCCGCAGATTAGCACAGATTTCTTCCCTGCGTAAAGCTTGCCTAACCCCGAAAGGGCTTTACGGTCAATAACCACGGGTTTAAACCCGTGGTAAGCAACCCACTCATTCACAACCCCAAAGCGGGTTGAATACCTGTCCGCAGATTTCGCAAACTACTGTCCTATGTGAAGTTGGGGCGTAGTGCTTTATGTAGGATTTTGTTGCATGCATGCAAAAAATAGCTAATTGCACTATTTGATTAGCATTTTTAGGTCATTTTGTTGATTTGGTTGTGCGTTTTGTATAGGTAAAATAGAGCTGATATTTTTAATACAGCAGCGCAGGAAAATTAGTTATTGCTACGACTACCACAATCATAAAAAGGCTTGTCCACCTTAGCAAAGGGGGACCAGTAAACAGTCTGTGGTAAGTTATACGACTCAGGGGGATTGAGTACCTGTCCACAGATTAACACAGATACCTTCCCTGCAGGAAGCTTGCTTAACCCCGAAAAGGGGTTTACGGTCAATAACCACGGGTTTAAGCCCGTGGTAAGTACGTCCATCATCCACAACCCCGAAGCGGGTTGAATGTTTGTGCTCATAAACCACAGATTTTACGTGCATGAATCTTAGTTGTTGCTACGACTACCACAATCATAAAAAGGCTTGTCCACCTTAGCAAAGGGGGACCAGTAACCAGGCTGTGGCAAGTTATACGACTCAGGGGGATTGAATACTTGCCACTAGAAACCGAAGATCAACATAGCTACCTTCCCTGCGGGTTGCTTACTGAACCGCGAAAGGGGATAAGTATATTAATTGCAGAGAGTTAGAGTGTAGTTTGAACAGCACTCACACAGAATACAGGTTTGCTGTATTAAACATTTATCTTCGCAGCTTGTTCCGCTGATAAGAATGATTTTGGAAGTGTGTATATCTTGGCTTATTTTTACAGCTTAGCATTTATTATTGCACTATGAAAGAAAAAAGAAGCATAAAACACATAACTACCCTGCTGGCCATAGCCGGCACGGCATTGCTGTTGCTTCTTTCGCCCTGCAAAGTGCGCAACAGCATTGAAGTAAGCCTGGGCTTGAAGACTACCGAGGTAGCCAACAAGAGCAAGGCAACGCTTCAATTGAGTAGCTGCGTGTGGCACAGCAATATAGTAAGCGAAGCCGCAGCTGTTTCTGCGTTTAAGCAGCTTATAGAAGGATGGGCTCATCTGCATGGGGCATCCGCCTGTGTTGTCATGCCCCGCTTTGTGAATCGCAGCATCCAAACCGAAGATGTTTTAATGGCGGCACACCCTGTTCCGCTGTATATTTTATTCCGAAACTTTAAGGCTTATCTGTAGTCTCGCAAGGGGATGACTAAGATTGATAGATAGTTATTTTCGTAAAGCTTTTCGAGCAATTTAATCGTTGTCGTCACATTTTCATCCTTTTGCCTTGTACTTATTATTCCCTCCATGCATTGGAGGTAATCATTTTTGATCTGCTGCCCCTGCCTTTTGCGGGTAGCAGCTGCAATATTCAGATAAATCTTAATACAAAAATAATGAACATCAACATAAAAAATGACGCCGGGCTTTTGGCTCTGGGCGTACGCCTTGTTATTGGCTGGACCTATTTTTCAGCCTTCTTCCGCCGAACCATACTGGCCGATAAGTTAGACCCGGAAATGGCCGGATATATCGGCGAAAAATTCAATCACTTTTTACCACATGCCCTAGGTATCAAACCCATCATTCAGTACCTGGTTGAAAATCCCGAAACGCTGTGGTGGGCCATGGTAGTGTTTACCATTGTAGAGGGTATCGTAGGTCTTGCGATTATGCTGGGTTTCTTCACGCGCCTGATGAGCATCGGCATCTTCGGGTTGGCCATGGGTATCCTGCTGGGATCGGGATGGATAGGCACCACCTGCCTGGATGAATGGCAGATTGGTGTGCTGGGGATTGCCTCGGGGCTCATGCTCTTTTTTACCGGTAGTGGCATGTATTCGGTCGATCGGCTGCTGATAGCCAAGAAGCACTCCATAACAAATAAGAAATGGTTCCCCTGGCTGGCCTCTGGTGTTCTACCTATTGGTGATCGTCTCTTCCCTAAACTGGTGCTGGTTGGGTCGCTCTTTGTATTCGGCATGACGCTGTTTACTAACCAGGTATTCCATGGAGGTCTGTGGGGTACGCTGCACAATAAGTCGGTGAAGCCCAAACTGGAGCTTACTGATGGGAAAATGACCGATGCTGCCTTCTCCTTTGATGTGTTTCGCACTGAGGGCGTGGATGTGTATGGCGCCTGGATTATTGGTATGGAATTAAGCAATGAAAAAGGGGAGATGGTATGGTCAATGAGTCACGAGGAACTCTCCCAATTGCCGGAAGAAGCGATTCACAACTACTATGTGGCTCGTGTTAAGCCGGGTAAGCACAGTCTGGTGGTTCCACTGGGCGCTAAGGCTAACATTAGCGTTACGCATCCGGCAATCAAAGATCTGCCCCGGGGTAGTTATCAGCTTATATTAACTGATATTAGCGGTGCCTCGTGGAAACATACAATTGTAAAATAGCACGCTTGTAAAATTACATTTAGCGGGCTCCGGCAGCATGTGCAAGATGTTTTATGGAACGGTTCTTCATCACAAGACAGCTGTGAAGAACCGTTCCGTAAATGCTTTAGTTAGGGAACTTTCAAAGCTTATTAGCTACTTGGCTTGGATTTCTATTTACTTAATAATAAAGCTTGTATAGTTGTACAATTTATTGTAATTTTGAGTCTGAAAAATATTCAATCATGGAAATTACAAGTTACTCGAGTTTCAGACAAAATTTAAAGTCATATCTGGATTCTATTTTAAAAACGCATGCGCCATTATTTGTCAGGCGCTCGCGTGGTGAAGATGTTGTGGTGATGTCGATGGATGATTATGAAGGGATGCAGGAGACCATATATTTATTATCAAGTCCGAAAAATGCTGAACGTATTGCTGACGCTCTCGAAGAATACCATAACCACCAGGGAGCTACCCGTAAGCTTATTGAATAATGGAAGTAAATTTTATGTCGCAGGCCTGGGAAGATTATTTATACTGGCAAGCCACTGACAAGAAAACACTTAAGAAGATTAATGAACTAATTAGACAGTGCCAACGAACACCTTATGAGGGGCATGGAAAGCCAGAGGCTTTAAAGGGCAGTTTATCAGGGTGGTATTCCAGGAGAATAAACCATAAAGACCGTTTGATCTATCGTATTGATGAGAATACACTATATGTATTACAATGCCGTTACCATTATGGTTAGTGCTTAATTATAATGGAACTTTCAGAACTTACTACTTGTGTAAGATATCATCACTTCTCTTCGTAAGAAAGATTTCTTACTACCATTTAAAATCGTCATAATATCATTGTGAGTTATATTGTTTTTACTTTTCTTTAGACCCGAAACGAAAGTTTACGAAAGTTAATTAAGCAATATATCAGAATGAAAAGATTAATGTATTGGAGTAGGGCTTTTATTGCCCTTCTGGCACTTATGCAAGTGGCCGGCTCCGCTATCGCCCAAGGCGATACACCGAAAGGAGTGGAAGCCATTCACTTACGGTCTGCCCGTAAAGTCAATGCTACCACAGTTGAGTTGGTATTTTCCAACGAGCAGCAGATGAGCATTGATTTCTATGGAGATCATATCTTCAGAATGTTTCAGGACAATAGCGGAGAGGGCATGCGTGCTCCTCAAGCGGAGCCACCGGCACAGATTCTTGTTGATCATCCACGCACCGAGGTGTCTGAGCTAAAGCTGAATGATGAGGGCAGCATTATCCGTATTGGAACGGCAGCCATCGACCTAAGCTTTGATAAAAACACAAGTACTTTTGCGCTGACAAATAAGAAAACCGGCAAGGTGGTTGCTAAATCCTTAGCACCCATAGTATTTGAAAAAGCAGCAGTGAAAATACAATTGGCCGAAGGCAAGGATGAATATTTTTACGGCGGTGGTGTGCAAAATGGTCGCTTCTCGCACAAGGGTAAGGTTATTGCCATCGAGAATCAGAATAGCTGGACCGATGGCGGTGTAGCTTCTCCCAATCCTTATTACTGGTCAACCGCAGGCTACGGCTTTATGTGGTACACCTTTAAAAAAGGGATGTACGATTTCGGTGCCAAAACAGAGGATACGGTTACCCTGACGCATGACACTGATTACCTGGATGTATTTTTTATGGTGAACGACGGGCCGGTGGCACTGCTGAACGATTTCTATCAGCTGACGGGTCATCCCGTGCTCATACCCAAATTCGGATTTTATCAGGGCCACCTCAATGCCTATAACCGCGATTACTGGAAAGAAGACGAAAAGGGCATCCTGTTTGAAGATGGCAAGCGCTATCGCGAATCGCAGAAGGATAACGGCGGTGTTAAAGAGTCGCTGAACGGTGAGTTGGATAACTACCAGTTTTCGGCACGTGCCGTTGTGGATCGTTATAAGCAACACGATATGCCATTGGGCTGGATATTGCCCAATGATGGTTACGGTGCCGGCTATGGACAGACATCGACCCTGGATGGTAACATTGCCAACCTGAAGGAGTTTGGTGATTATGCCCACGAGCAGGGTGTGGAGATTGGGCTGTGGACACAGTCGGATCTGCATCCCATTGATACCATTGAGGCACTATTGCAGCGCGATATAGTGAAAGAAGTAGGCGTTGCCGGTGTGCGTGCCCTTAAAACCGATGTGGCCTGGGTGGGCGCCGGTTATTCCTTCGGACTGAACGGCGTGCAGGATGCGGCTGAGATTATGCAGGCCGAGGGAGACAATGCGCGTCCTTTTATCATATCGCTGGATGGATGGGCCGGTACGCAGCGCTATGCTACCATCTGGTCGGGCGATCAAACAGGCGGTAACTGGGAGTATATCCGTTTTCATATTCCTACCTTTATAGGATCCGGATTGTCGGGTCAGCCCAATATCTGTAACGATATGGACGGTATTTTTGGTGGTAAGAATCCCATTGTGAATATTCGCGATTTTCAGTGGAAGACCTTTACGCTGATGGAGCTGAACATGGATGGCTGGGGCGCCAATGAGAAGTATCCGCATGCCTTGGGCGAGCCGGCGACTTCCATCAATCGTAATTACCTGAAGCTGAAGGCTGAGTTATTGCCCTATGCCTACAGCGTGGCCTACGAGGCCATCGACGGAATGCCCGCCATGCGTGCCATGTTCCTCGAAGAGACGAATCCTTATACCTTGGGTAAAAATACCGAGTATCAGTTTATGTTTGGGCCTTACTTTTTGGTGGCTCCCATCTATCAGAACACTAATGCCGATGACGAGGGTGATGATATTCGCAATAATATCTATCTGCCGGAAGGTCAGTGGGTCGATTATTTCACCGGTGAAGTATATGAAGGCGATTGCATCCTCAACCATTTTGAGGCACCCATCTGGAAGTTACCGGTGCTGGTGAAGCGCGGTGCTATCATTCCCATGGTAAATCCTAATAACAACCTGAGTGAGATTAACCAAAAGAAGCGTATCTACGAGATTTATCCTTACAGAACTTCTTCTTTTGTGGAGTACGACGATGATGGTACCACCACCGATTATTTGCAAAATCACTTTGTAACGACTCGTATTGAGTGCGTGCAGGAGGATGACAGAGTAAATGTGGTAATAGCACCGACCAAGGGTCATTATCAGGGTTTTGTAAAAGATAAGGCAACCGAATTCCGTATTAATGTAACGGCACAGCCATCTAAGATCGTTGCACGGGTGAAGGGTAAGAAGGTAAAGCTTCAGGCCGTTCAGTCGCTGGCTGATTTTGAGGCCGGCAGCAATGTGTATTATTACAATGCCGCGCCCGATCTGAATCGCTTCCCTACAGCGGGTAGTGCCTTCGAAGCGGTGAAGATGACAAAGAACCCTCAGTTGATGGTGAAGATGGCAGCGTGCGATGTTAGCCAAAACGATATTCGTCTTCAGCTGCGCGGCTTTGCTTATCAGCCTGATAATCATTTATTGCAGCAGGAAGGTGGCTTAATAAGCATGAACAACGCCTGTGTGGCCGATACCAATGCCACGGCATACACCTTAATGCCAAGTTGGGATGAGGTGGTTAACGCCGATTATTATGAGTTGCAGTTTGAGGGCATGACCTATACTAATATTCGGGATACCAAACTTTTGTTCGATAACCTTAAGCCGGAAACTACCTACAGCTTCAAAGGTCGCGCGCTTAATAAGGAAGGACAAAGTGCATGGACCAGTTTTACGGCTACTACCAAGGCCGATCCCTTGCAGTTTGCCATTAAGGGCATTGAAGCCGGGAGTACAGCGCGTATGCAGGGCGGTCATGGATTGCATCGCCTCTTCGATTTCGATGAGAACTCCATGATGCACACGGCTTACGGTGATAATTCTATTCCTTTTGAAATTGTGATGGATCTTAAATCCATCAGTCAGGTGGAGAAAATTGTTTACCTGCCTCGCCTGAGCGGTCGTAATGGTGTGGTTCAGAGTGGCCGTTTTTATTACAGCGATGACAAGACGCATTGGACAGAGGCCGGCACCTTCACCTGGAAAGGAGATAATGAAGTGAAAACCTTCTTGTTGAAAGATCAGCCGGTAACCCGTTACATTAAGATGGAGGTGGACAAGGCCGTGGGTAACTTCGGATCGGGTCGTCAGATCTACGTGTTTAAGGTGCCGGGCAGCGAAAGCTACCTGCCCGGTGATATCAATAACGATGGAGTGATCGATGCCAACGACTTGACTTCCTACATGAACTACACCGGTCTGCGTAAGGGCGATAGTGACTTTGGCTATGTTAGCCGGGGTGATGTTAATAAAAACGGACTGATCGATGCCTATGATATCTCCAATGTAAGCACCCAGCTTGAGGGAGGCGTAAGTAATGCTGAGCACAAGGCGCTGACCGGAAAACTCACCTTGCGTGCTGCTAAAACTTCCTATAAGGCAGGCGAAACAGTGGAGTTGACGGTAAGCGGTCATGGCCTGCAGGGCGTTAATGCATTTAGCTTTGCCCTGCCTTACGACGGAAAGATGCTGGAATACATTAATGTGGAGCCTGTAAATACCAAGGCCATGGAGAACCTGACTTATAATCGTTTGCATACGGGTGGCAATCGTGTTTTATACCCCACTTTTGTAAACCGGGGCGATCAGGCTACTCTTGAGGGAGAGGGCAGCATTCTGATCATTCGCTTTAAAGCCAAAAAAGCCTTTAAATTCAATCTTGAAATGCAAAACGGCTTGTTGGTCGATAAAAAACTGAACACGGCAGTCCTTTAAGCGGAGGCAGTGTACTTTACTATTTCACGAGGGTGCCTTTCAATGCGAAGGCATCCTCGTTTGTTTATGGAACGGTTCTTTATAAGCATCTTACGAAAGAGAATCGATTCCTATAACTTTGAACGCTTCATCAGGTTTACTTTCTTATCTATTTCATTGTTACTGTTTGCACACCATAATGTGCCCCGTAGTAGGGAGGTTGTTGTTAAAGGTGTCTGCCGTTACAAAAGCATCGCATTAGTTTATCAATCCGATATAAAACGCTACTTTTGCAGGGTTGCTTAAAAAGGGAATCAGGTGAAATACCTGAGCTGTTCCCGCAGCCGTAATCCATGCCCGATAAGGGAGCATCAGCTTAATGAAACCACTGTCCGCCTATGGTGGATGGGAAGGAAAGGTGATGAAGGAGAGCCGGAAGACCTGTTTGGGTGACACGAATATTCATAAATCTTTCGGGAGATAAAGAAATGATAAAACTGACGACAACATTATTACTCGTAGGCGCATTGATGAGTGCCTGCACACACGCGCCACGCAAGGGGCAAACAGCATCGCAAGCCGCCCAGGCCGATAGTACCTACTATCCTAAATATGCCAAGGGCTTTCACATTAACTATTTCAAGGGATATCGACAGATTGTTATGAACGATCCCTGGGGCGATACAACCCGGCAGGAGACCCTGGCGCTCGTAGCCGATGCACAGCTTAAACCATCCTTGAGCAAAACCCACACTTACGTGCTGCCTTACCCGGCAACACGCTGGATTGCGCTGTCATCCACCATGGTGAACTATGCTGATAAGCTCAATAAGAAACAAAGTATTTGTGGGGTAGCCGAGCCCCGATACATTGCCGATGAATATATCCAATCCGCCATTAAGGACGGTAGCATCCGTAATGTGGGCATGTCCATGTCGCCCGATGTGGAGGTGATGGTGGATCTGGAGCCGGATTTTTTGATGGTGTCGCCTTTTAAAGACAATCATTTTGCCGCTGTTAAAAGTGCCGGAATTCCCATAATTACCAACGCTGATTACCTGGAGCACACCCCTTTGGGACGTGCCGAATGGCTGGTGCTGATGGGCGAATTGCTGGGGGAAGGAAAGACTGCACGTCAGCTCTTTAATGCAATTGAAAAGGAGTATCAGTCCGTTAAGGACTTGGCACAGAAGGTAAAAAATAAGCCCTCAGTATTTACCGGTCACCTTTATCAGGGAGCCTGGTATTCGCCGGCAGGAGAGAGTTACATGGCTAACTTCTTCAAGGATGCAGGCAGCAACTATATTTACAGTAATACTGTGGGAACAGGATCCTTAACCCTCGATTATGAAACTATTATTACCAGGGCCGAGCATACCGATTATTGGGTGATGATAATGAATTATCCCGATGAGGTGACTTATGAGGAGATAAAAAAGATGGATGAGCGATACATTGATTTCGATGCCTATAAAAAACAACAGATCGTCATTACCAATGCTGCATATTCGGGTTATTTCGAAGAAGGTTTGTTGCAGCCGCATTTCGTATTAAGCGATCTGGTGCATGCGCTTCACCCCGGCTTGTTGAAAAATTATCGTCCCCGCTATTTTCACCATTTGACAGAAGAGTAAATATGGAAGAGCATCGAATAAAGTGGATCATGGGATTTGTGCTCTTAGCCGTACTCCTCATACTTTTGTTTCTGATGAATATTGGATTGGGCTCAGTGTCCATCCCTTACAAAGAAATGATGAGTGTGCTGGGGGGTGGGGAAGCAACACGTACGGCCTATACTTCTATTATACTTAAATCACGCCTGCCACAGGCCATTACCGCGGTATTGGCCGGCGCCGGACTGGCGGTGGGCGGTTTACAGATGCAAACCCTGTTTCGTAACCCGCTGGCTGGTCCCTCTATCCTGGGTATCAGCAGTGGTGCCGGATTGGGTGTGGCCATTGTTGTGCTGTTGGCCGGTAATATGCTGGGGGTTAGCATTAGTGGTTATGGTATTTACGGTCACCTTACCGTGGTAACGGCTGCCTTTGTGGGTGCTTTCTTTATTCTTATGCTCATCGTATTTTTCGCACAGGCCTTGCGCGATAACACCATCCTGCTCATCGTGGGCATCATGGTGGGATATGCCGCCTCGGCACTCATCGGTGTGATGAAGTTCTACAGTCCTAAGGAAGACGTACATGCTTATGTCATCTGGGGGCTGGGCAGTTTCGCCAATGTCAATGGTGAGCACCTGACGATATTAATTCCAGTTGTAGGGTTAGGATTACTGTTTAGCCTCTTGCTTATTAAACCCCTTAATCTGTTGGTGCTGGGTGAGTATTATGCTGAGAATCTGGGACTGAATATCAAGCGAACACGTTTATACATATTGTTTTGTACGGGTATGCTCACCGCGGCCATCACTGCCTTTTGTGGCCCCATTGCTTTCCTGGGTCTGGCTGTGCCACACCTTACCAAAGGCCTTTTTCGCACTAGCGATCAGAAAGTACTGATGCCTGCCGTTATACTGGCAGGTGCGATACTGGCCTTATTTTGTAATGTAATTGCCCGCCTTCCGGGATTTGAAGGGGCTCTGCCTATTAATGTGGTTACCGGACTGATAGGGGCGCCCATTGTTATTTCCGTTATCATTAAACGCAGGAGGATGAGCAGCCATGGATAAAATACTATTGCAATCGGAAGATCTGGCGGTGGGTTACCGACAAGGTGTCAGTAAGGAAACCATACTACACAGCAATATTAATGTGGAGCTGGCGGCGGGGGAGTTTGCTTGTCTGCTGGGACCCAATGGTGCCGGTAAGTCAACCCTGATTAAGACCTTGAGTGGTTTCATTCCAGCCATTATGGGAAGTGTGCGCGTGAATGGCAAAGCCTTGTCGGCTTATAAAAGAAGTGATTTGGCGCAGGTGGTCAGTGTAGTGCTCACCGAAAAGGTCCAGATTACCAATATGACCGTTTTTGACTTGGTAGCGCTGGGACGCAGCCCTTACACCGATTTCTTTGGTACCCTTTCGCATAAGGATAAAATGCTGGTGATGCAAGCCATTGATGATGTGGGGCTTGGCGGATTTGCCAATCGTCAGTTGATGTGTATGAGCGATGGTGAACGACAGAAAGCCATGATTGCCAAAGCATTGGTGCAGGATACGCCCCTGATCATTCTGGATGAACCCACGGCTTTTCTGGATTTGCCCAGTAAGATTGAGATTGTGCAGCTGCTGAAAAAACTGGCGCGCGCCAAGAATAAAGGTATTCTCCTATCTACCCACGACCTGGATCTGGCTTTGCAGCTGGCCGATAAGATATGGCTGTTGGCGCAAGGACGTGCCATCGAAGCCGGTATTCCTGAAGACTTGATTCTGACCAATGGATTTAAGCGTTTCTTCGAGAAGGAGGGCATTATCTTTGATAATGAGAGTGGTGCTTTTAAGGTACATCGCGATAAGGTAAAGACCATCCGTGTAGTAGGAAGAGGGGTAGAGTATAAATGGCTCAGTCATGCCCTAAATCGCAGTGGTTACCATACAACACAAGAGCAAGGGCCTTATCCGCTCATTGAAATTGATAAAGACGGACAGCAGGGGTATGTACTTCACCAACCTGACGGTAGCCGACAGGCTCTTCGAACCATCGAAGATCTGCTAAAGCAGATTAGTGGAGGGTACTAAGCAAACTGATAAGAGATTGTGACTGTTTACAAGCTTTTATGTGTGAGGTGTGAACATAACTGACCTTTTCTGAACTAACATAGAACGTAGCCTGATGATAGACGCTTTAACTTTGTAGTTATCGTCAATCACTAGAAATAGTTTTATGAATTTAAACTCCAGAAATTTAATTTTTGTCTGGCTCGTTCTTTTCGCAGCGAGCCTCATAGGTTGTAATCAACAGAAGCAACCAAATGTTGTGATTATTTTTACAGATGATCAAGGCTACAACGATCTCTCTTGTTACGGCGCTACCGATTTTGAAACGCCCCACTTGGATAAGCTGGCCGAAGATGGTATTCGTTTTACCAATTTTCACGTGAGTACAGCCGTTTGCAGTGCCTCCCGTTCGGCTTTGCTGACTGGTTGTTACAATGAGCGGATCAGTGTACGTGGCGCTTATATGCCTTGGGATACATTGGTGGGGCTTAATCCTCAAGAGGTAACCATTGCCGATATGCTGAAACAGCAGGGCTATGCCACGGGCATGGTAGGTAAGTGGCATTTGGGCCGTAATGAAGCTTTTTTACCGCTTCAGCAAGGGTTTGATGAGTACTATGGCATTCCTTATTCCAATGATATGTGGCCTGTTGATTATGATGGCGTTTCGGTGCACGAAAAGGATTCGGTTTCTAAACCCTGGAAACTGAAATATCCGCCGTTACCCATTCTGGACGGCAATCAAATAGTGGAGGAGATCCACACGCTCGAACAGCAGGCACAAATAACAACACTGTATACTCAAAAGGCAGTCGACTTTATAAAGCGGAATAAAACAAAGCCGTTTTTTCTGTACCTGGCGCATTCAATGCCACATGCACCCTTGGCCGTTTCCGAAAAATTTAAAGGGAAAAGCGAGCAGGGGCTTTATGGCGATGTCATGATGGAAATTGACTGGTCGGTTGGTCAGGTGATGCAAGCCCTCAAAGAGGAAGGAATTGATGAAAATACCTTGGTGGTATTTACCAGCGATAATGGGCCGTGGATGTGTTTTGGCAACCACGCCGGCTCTGCAGCCCCTTTGCGAGAAGGGAAAGGATCCATGTGGGAAGGAGGACATCGGGTGCCATGCATCATGCACTGGCCGCAACAAATACCGGCCAGCCAGGTAAGCCATAAAATGGCAGCCACCATGGATTTATTGCCAACCATAGCGGCGGTTACGGGAGCACAGCTACCTGCTAATAAAATAGATGGGGTGGATATCACTGCCTTGCTGAGAGGGGAGCAGGTTACGCCACGCGACGAATTTTGGTGCTATTATGGCGGAGAGTTGCATGCCGTAAAAAAGGGTGACTGGAAATTGTATTTTCCGCATGAATACCGCTCGTATCGTCAGCACCCTCCAGGGAAAGATGGCTATCCGGGGTGGACCAAGCAGATGCCATGCGGGCTGGAGCTTTACAATCTAAAATCGGATATTGAAGAGGCACATAATGTTATTGATCAGCATCCGGATGTGGTGGCCCAACTGCAAACCATTGCCGAGCAAGCAAGATATGAACTGGGCGACCGTCTCCAGAATATGGAAGGGCATGAAGTTCGTCCACTTGGACGCATTGATGCGGACGCGCTAAATGACTAATCACCTACTAAGAGATCCTTTTTGCACCCACCAGCTTCCCCCTGATGAAGTGCGAAAGGGGAAGGGGGTTTTACTTTGATGCGTTGTTGCTTATCGAAGTGCATTTATCTGAGTTCAACCAAAAGATTACAGTTAATAAAATAACAAGCATGAAACGACCATGTAAATTTGATTATCCAAATGGAAACGCAGGTGGATGAACAAATTCATTTGGAAGTTCCATCTGACCATTGAAAAATAAACTTGAACAGATGAAGAATACTTTCAATCAGCTGGTGTTAGTTGTTGCTATGCTGCTGGCTTATGCCTGCTCGCCCTCTAAAACAGAGCAACCCAACATCATTTTCATTATCTCCGATGATCATGCGGAACAGGCCATCAGTGCCTATGGGCATGGGCTGAACCATACGCCTAATATCGACCGATTGGCACAAGAAGGGGTTCGTTTTACCAATGCCACGGTCACCAATTCCATCTGTGCACCTTCCCGAGCGGTGATACTTACGGGAAAACACAGTCATAAAAACGGCTTGATAAATAATGAGGTGACCTTCAATGGGGAACAGCCCACTTTTCCGAAGCTGTTAAAGGAGGGAGGCTACCACACCGCTATTGTAGGAAAGTGGCACCTAAAGAGTGAACCAACGGGTTTTGATCAGTGGATGGTATTGCCGGGTCAGGGCGAGTATTATAACCCTGACTTCCGAACGCCCGATGGAACAATTCGGCTGCCTGGTTATGTGACTGATATTATCACCGAAAAATCACTGGAGTGGTTAGACGCCATCAAAGAGAAGGACCAACCGTTTTGCCTGATGGTGCAGCATAAAGCACCCCACCGTAACTGGATGCCATCCCCCAATTACCTCAATCATTTTGATACTACGGCAATACCGGTTCCGGATAATTTCTTTGATGATTATAGCACGCGTGGAAGGGCCGCCCGTGAACAGGAGATGGAGATTGATAAAATCATGTTTGAAGGCTATGACCTGAAACTGACAAAACCCGGTACTGATGAGATCATTGGCGATGGCTGGGGTGACTGGTATCAGCGCATGAGCGATGAGCAGAAGGCCATGTGGCACAACGCCTATCGCGATAAGAATGAAGCTTTTTATACGGCCGAACTTCAAGGGAAGGAACGCGCTTTGTGGAAGTACAAGCGTTACATGCAAGACTATCTGTCAACCATTGAGTCGGTGGATGATGGCGTGGGTAAAATACTGGATTACCTCGACCAAAATGGGCTGGCTGAGAATACCATTGTGGTTTATACCTCCGATCAGGGGTTTTATCTGGGAGAACATGGCTGGTTTGATAAGCGCTTTATGTATGAGGAGTCGCTGAGTACGCCGCTTTTAATCCGTTACCCCAAGGCTGTTAAAAAAGGATGGGTGAGCGATAAAATGGTGCAGAATCTTGATTTTGCGCAGACCTTTCTGGATTATGCCGGCGTAAAAGCCCCCGATGAAATGCAGGGCATGTCCATGCGTCCGGTGCTGGAGCAAAAGGACGATGAATGGCGCGATGCTGTGTACTATCATTACTTCGAATATCCTGGCATACACGCCGTGAAGCGGCATTATGGTGTTTCCGATGGTCGCTACAAGCTGATTCATTTTTATTATGATTGTGATGAGTGGGAGTTGTATGACCTGCAAAACGACCCAAAAGAAATGAATAACCTCTATGGCGAGGATGATTATACGGCTATTACGAATGAGCTGAAGACCCGCCTTAACGAACTGCGCGATCAGTATGAAGTACCCTCTATTGAGCAGGAGATGGGCGAACGTTTTATTACCATGAGTAATAAGGCAAAAGGTGCAAAAATTAGTTTAGAGCAAGGGCCTGATAAACCTTACGCTGCACCCATTGAGTATTTGTGTGATGGGAATGTCAAGCACTTCACGCCGCTGTGGGCCTCGGATTATGAAGCCTTTTTAGGGTTTAACGGCAAAGATGTGGAAGTGCTCATAGAGCTCCCGGACATTACGTCGATTCAGGAGATTAAAATGCGGTTTCTCGATAAAAGGGGTTCATGGGTGTATGCGCCTGAGCAGGTCGCCATGGCAGTGTCAAGCGATGGTAAAAACTTTGAACCCATCGAAGCCAACCTATCTGGCAAAACCGAACGCTTAAACAATGTTTTTGTAGTGGAGAAGGGAGTAAGTGGTTTGAACACCGAGGCGCGTTTTATTAAGGTAAATGTTAAAAATTTTGGTGTTATACCGGCCGGACAACCCGGAAGCGGTCATCCATCGTGGTTGTTTTGTGATGAATTGATAGTCAACTAAGCGCGTTTAATCCTATATTTATAGCATGAACTACCGTGATATTGTCTTTCTTACTGTTGCTGAAAATTTGAGTTTTTCAAAGGCTGCTGAGGCCTTGTTTATTAGTCAGCCCGCTGTTACCCGTCATATTAAAGAGCTGGAAGGGCATTATCGGGTGGATTTATTTGAGCGCAAAGGTAACAAGATACTGCTCACCAAAGCGGGTCAGATGGCCTATTCCCAGTTAAAGGCCATTCAGCAGCAGTATCGCGAACTGGAGTTTACTCTGGGCAGTCAGGGCGACGTGTTTCGCGGGCAGTTGCGGGTAGGAGCCAGCTCCACCATATCGCAGTATATTATACCTCGGGTGATGGCTGCTTTTCATCAGAAATATCCTAAGATTGATTTGTATTTGTTCAATGGCAACTCCTTTGAGATGGAGCAGAAACTGCTGGGTAAGGAAATTGATATTGCCCTGGTGGAGAATGCTTCATCGCAGTCCAATATTAAATATCGTCGGTTTATGCAGGATGAGATTATTGCCGTAGCCAGTGCCCGCCGGCTGTACGGACATCGCAAAAATATATCACTGGCCGAGTTTAAAGATGTGCCCATCGTAGTGCGCGAGAATGGGTCAGGTACGCTGGAAGTTATTAATAAGGCTCTGAAGGCGAGTCAGCTGAGTTACGACGATCTGAACATTGCCATGCACCTGGGAAGCACAGAGGCCATCAAAAACTTTGTCGCCCATTTCGATGGGGTAGCACTTCTCTCTGATTATTCTGTGGCCAAAGAATTGCAGCATAACGAGCTGGTTCGCATTGCTATTAAGGGCTTCAGTATTGTGCGTTCCTTGCGTATTGCTCAAAGGCAGGGGCACGTCAGTCGTGCCTGTGAGCTTTTTATCAGTTTCCTGGAAGGTTATAATCTGAAGTTATAGGTAATAAGAAATTACTATTTGTTTGAATTATAGGTGAGCGGTATTTTTGTGTTGAATTTAATTGACACAATTACCATGAAACACTTCGTAAATAAATCCACACTTTTTATTCTTGTGGCCTGTCTGTGTTTGCTACCTTTTGTAACGCCAGCCATGGCATTGGTGGCAGGTGCACTAATGTCATTTATCGGCGTACGGCATGAGCGGCTGAGTGGCTACACTTCATTCCTGTTACAGGCTTCAATTGTACTAATGGGTTTTGGTATGAACCTTACAGAAGTGATTAGTGCTTCTGTTACCGGTTTCTCGGCTACTGCCATATCGGTTATTATGGTCATTGCAATTGGCTTGCTTTTGGGTAAAATATTTAAGGTAGATGACAAAATTTCCATGCTCATTGCCTGTGGAACGGCGATCTGTGGGGGTAGTGCTATTGCGGCTGTGGCCCCTGTTATTCGTTCACGGCACCACCAGATATCCTTTGCACTGGCCGTTGTATTTGTACTAAATGCCATTGCTTTATTGGTTTTCCCGGTAATGGGGCATTACCTGAACATGAGCCAGGAGGCCTTTGGTTATTGGGCGGCTATTGCCATTCATGATACGAGCTCGGTAGTGGGCGCTGGTGCTGCTTATGGTGATGAGGCATTGAAAATAGCCACCACTATTAAGCTGGTCAGAGCGCTTTGGATTATCCCTGTTACGTTGGTGTTGTCTTTCTTTATGCGCGATAAAGAAGCACAGGGCAAGGTCAAGATTCCCTGGTTCATCGGGCTGTTTGTGCTGGCCATTGTGTTTGCTTATTACGTACCGCAGCTTTCCTTTGCCTATTCAGGGCTCAAATACATGGGCAAACAGGGTATGGTGCTGGCTTTATTCCTTATTGGCTCAAAAATATCCCTGGCCGAGATGCGTGAAGCGGGTCCTCGAAGCTTTGCGCTGGGGATACTGCTGTGGCTTATCATCTCACTCGTATCATTATTTTTCATCCTCACATAAAAAGTACTATCATGGAATATATTTGGATTGGCCTGATTGTTTTGGGCGCCAGTTTAGTAAAAGGCATTACCGGGTTCGGTTTTGCCTTAATTAGTTTGCCGCCACTTATGTTTTGGTATTCACCCAAAGAGCTGGTGCCGGTATTAATCTGCTCTAACCTGTTTGCATCCCTCGTCATTGTGCTGCAAAAAAAAGAACGGCGCCTGGTGGAAAATGGCTATCGTTCGCTTATTGTGTCCGGTGGTTTGTTTACCATTGTGGGTGCGCTGGCGCTGAAAAACTTGTCAGAAAATTTTCTTATCGACCTAATGTGTATCTTTTTTATCGTTTTGTCGCTGCTAACCCTGGTAGGAGTTAAATATACCTTTCCCGATGGTCGTCGTTCCAAGGTGATGGCCGGTGGCTTGATTGGCATGCTGGCAGGTGCGATTTCCATTAGCGGACCACCTTTGGCTTTGTTTCTGCATTCGGCAAAGGTGGACAATCAGCAGTTTCGTGAGATTTTTGCCTGGTTCAGCATCGTCACCAGTGCCGTGGCACTAGCCAGTTATGGGTTTATGGGCTTGTTAAGCCTGCAAACCCTGAGTCTGACAGCCGCTTTTATTCCCATATTGTATTTAGGTACCTTTGTGGGGAAACGTTTTAACCAGTATTTGTCACAGGATGCTTTTAAACGCATCAGTGTTGTTATTACGCTTCTGTCGAGCCTGATGTTGCTGGTGCAATAGCATGTTGGTTATGGCAAACGTACTTATACTAAGATTGATTTACCCGCCTACTTTTGGTCTTTGCCTGCCAATTTTGCAATACCCTGTCACGCTTGTCTGCCGCATTGTCACACATTGACGAATGGCATAAGCTTTGATAACTTTGTGCCGTTAAAATGATAGTTAAAAACATAAAATAAGTAACGATGCAAAAAGGACATATTGGGGTTACTACGGAGAACATTTTCCCAATCATCAAGAAGTATCTTTATTCAGATCACGAGATTTTTCTACGCGAATTAGTATCAAATGCTGTTGATGCCACGCAAAAACTGAAAACACTGGCTTCGGTGGGTGAGTTTAAAGGCGAGATGGGCGATACGGCAGTGCGCGTAATCCTGGATGAGAAAAAGAAAACGATCACCATTTCTGACCGTGGTGTAGGAATGACTGCTGAGGAGATTGATAAGTACATCAACCAGGTGGCTTTCTCCGGTGCCAACGAGTTTCTTGAGAAATATAAGAAGGATGCCAATGCTATTATTGGTCACTTTGGTCTTGGATTCTATTCATCATTTATGGTGTCCGAAAAGGTGGAGATCATCACTAAATCCTTCCGCGAAGGAACACAGGCCGTTAAATGGAGTTGCGATGGAAGCCCCGAATATACGCTTGAGGAGGTAGAAAAGGCAGATCGTGGAACTGACATCGTATTGCACATCGATGATGATAACAAGCAATACGCTACCAAGGCAGAGATTAACAATCTATTGAAGAAATATTGTCGCTTCCTACCCGTGGAAGTTGTATTTGGCAAGCAAACCGAATGGAAAGACGGCAAAGAAGAGGAGACAGACAAGGACAATGTGGTGAATGAAACCAAGCCACTTTGGACCCGTACACCTGCCGACCTTAAAGAAGAGGATTATAATCAGTTTTACCGTGGTTTGTACCCAATGGCTGATGAGCCGCTGTTTAACATTCATCTGAATGTTGATTATCCTTTTAACCTGACCGGTGTTTTGTATTTCCCCAAGCTGAAGAATAATGTTGAGGTTCAGAAAAATAAGATTCAGCTGTACTGTAACCAGGTGTATGTAACGGATTCGGTAGAAGGCATTGTACCCGAATTCCTTACGCTGCTTCACGGAGTTATTGACTCGCCTGACATTCCGCTGAATGTATCGCGTTCGTACCTGCAGAGCGATCGTAATGTGAAAAAGATTTCGAGCCACATCACCAAGAAGGTAGCCGACCGCCTGGAAGAAATTTTTAAGAAAGACCGTGAAGGATTTGAGGCAAAGTGGGACGACCTGAAAATATTCATCGAGTACGGTATGCTCACCGAGGAGAAGTTTTATGACCGTGCCAAGAAGTTTACCCTGCTGAAAAATACGGATGGTAAATTCTTTACCTTCGATGAGTATGCCGGTATTATCAAAGACAATCAGACCGATAAGGACGGACAGTTGGTTTACTTGTATGCCACTGATGTGGAAGGACAATACAGTTTTATTGAAGCCGCTAAAAACAAAGGATATGACGTGGTAGTGCTTGATGGTCAGTTGGACAGCCACTTTGTAAACCACCTGGAAAGCAAGTTTGAGAAGTCACGTTTTGTGCGTGTGGATAGCGATATTGTTGAGAAGTTAATCCCTAAGGCCGATGCTGCTCAACTAAAGTTGACAGAAGCACAGAAGCAGGATTTAACCAGTATCTTCAGTTCGCAGGTGCCTAATGTTGATAAGACTAACTTCATCGTTACTTTTGAGGCGCTGGAAGAAACCGATACGCCGGTGATGATTACTCAGCAAGAGTTTATGCGTCGTATGAAAGAGATGAGTGCACTCGGTGGCGGGGGTATGAATTTTTATGGTGAGATGCCCGATAGCTACAACCTGGTGGTGAATGGTAATCATCCGCTGGTGAACCGAATCATTGAAGACGAAGAGAAGGAGGTAGGCGAGAAGGTGTCATCCTTACGCCATAAGATTGAAGGCCTTGAGGGCAAGCGCGCCGAGCTGGAAAAAGCCAAAGAGGGTAAGAAAGATGAGGAGATTCCGCAGGCCGATAAGGATGAGATGGAAGACATCAACAAGAAGCTGATCGAACTAAATGGTAAGAAGGATGCAGAATTGTCTGCCTTTGCTGCCGGCAATAAATTGGTATCTCAGCTTATTGATTTGGCCTTGTTATCCAATAACATGCTGAAAGGTGAGGCGCTCACTAAATTTGTGAAGCGCAGTATCGACTTAATTTAAGGTCAATATAAATGCAAGAGAAAAGCTCGGGAGAACAGTTTCCGGGCTTTCTTTTTGTATTTTAGCGCGGATTTTTAAATCGGCTGTGCGGCTTGCTCGTGAGACGTGACAGTGATGAACACTTAAATTAAGCTTTAAACCAGGAAAAATGGAAAAAAACGTTTTCATCGCAAAAGATGTAACAACTAACCCGGCACCTTTGGGACTAACGGGTTTTGGATTAACAACAATGCTGCTGAACCTGCACAATGCCGGTCTGTTTGGTCTCGACAGCATGATTATGGGCATGGGACTCATGATGGGTGGCCTTATTCAAATTTTAGTGGGTATCATGGAGTGGAAGAAAAATAATATGTTTGGCATGATGGCCTTCTCTTCCTATGGTGCTTTTTGGATTTCACTGGTATTTGTGTGGATATTACCCAAAATGGGATTGGGCGAGGCGCCTTCAGCTACCGCAATGGGCTATTACCTCTCTGTGTGGGGCATCTTCACCCTGGGGCTATGGGTGGCTACCCTAAAAATGACCAAGACCATGGTTTGGCTGTTTGGTACCGTGGTAGTGCTGTTTGCCCTGCTGGCCGCTGCTAACTTTACGGGTAGCCATACCCTGCATGTTATTGCCGGTATAGAAGGTGTTATTTGTGGTGCTACGGCCCTGTATATTGCTATTGGAACACTGTTGGTAGATGTGTACGGCAAACAAATTTTACCCATGCCTTAAGTTCGACTGAAAAGAGGCTTAACCACCAAGGTGGTTTAATTTGAATAGCTCCGGATGTAATCCGGGGCATTTTTTATGGCCATAATTTGACCAATGACCTAATCTAATTTCTCAACGGCATGGGAAAGTCCATTTTAACTTATAATTTAGTAACCTAAGCCATGCCAAACTAGCTTAATCGCTTTCTTGGCCTTAATTACACACAATTTTATACGATGATACATTTAGAAAGTGCCTATAAAGGCGAAAATGAGTGGTGGAAATATTTATTGTTAATTGCAATATCCTTGCTGGGTGGTCAGATCATTGGCGGTGTTTTTATGATGATCATTTTGGCAGTGTTATCGGCAAGTGGAGGCGGCACACTCACCGCAGAGGCTCTAAGCAGCATGGATTTTGCCGCCATGGGTGTCCATCCCACCGTGGGATTAGTGCTTCTGATGCTGCCATTTCTTATCAGTCTTTTGCTTCTGGTGGTTTTCTTTAAGCCTTTGCACCGTCGTGTGTTTACAAGTGTTATAAATGGTTGGCAAAAAGTACGCTGGCAGCGCGTCATCACCGGATATGGTGTTTGGGCACTCATCATGGCTTTTTTTCTGGTGGTGGATTATTATATGAATATCGATAATTATGAGCTGCGCCTGAATTGGGGTGCCTTGATTCCGTTGGCGCTCGTATCTTTGGTACTCATTCCCTTTCAATCATTTTATGAGGAGATATTGTTCAGGGGCTACCTTGCGCAAGGAGTTGGGCGCATCACACATAGTCGCTGGATGGTGATTATCATACCGTCAGTGTTTTTTGCCTTGTTACACAGCATGAATCCTGAGATTGAGAAGTTTGGTTTCTGGACCATGATGCCTCAATATTTTATGATCGGTGCTGTGTATGCCTTGTTATCTGTTTTGGATGATGGTATTGAGCTGGCCATGGGAGCCCATGCTGCTAATAATACTTTTATCAGTATTTTCGTAACCGCTGATGGCATGGCTTTTCAGACAGATGCACTGCTGAAAGCGCAAGAGATAGATCCGTCCAAGGAGTTTGTGACCATGCTGATTGGCTCGGTGATATTTGTGGGTGCACTGGCATTTCGTTATAAATGGAGTTGGCGTGTGCTAAGTAAACCCGTTGAAGCACCTGAGGATTCATCATTGGTTGCATAGCTGTCTACTTATCGGATGACTATTTTACAGCTACAACTTAGTCATCCGATAAGTTTATCTTCAATAAAATTAAGTATTTACGGAACGGTTCTTTATAAGCATCTTATGCGAGAGAACCGCTCCCTAAAATTTATTGAACGCTCTGTTAGTTTACATTTCCTGCCAGTGTGGTTATTTCGCGCGTTCCTTTCAGATGGCTAATGGTGAAGTCTCCCGAGACTGAATTGCCCTTTAAGTTCCCGTCAATATTACTTAGTCGACCGTCACCTGATACACTGTTGGTTTTCACGTCTCCACGCACGCCATCTACGCTGTAATCGCCCGACACGGTATTGATGCTCAGTTTACTTCCAATTTTATTGGCAGTAATGTTACCCGATACGGTATTGCAGCTCACCATACGTTGACCAATACCGCTTACTACTTGTTTACCACTCACGCTATTGATGACCACGTCTGTCATACTAGGCATGATAAGGTGAAAATGCCCTTTTACCTTGCCTTTGGTTCTGCGCGGGTGTTCTACTTCCAGATACAGGGTGGTGCCTTGTTTTTTCGTTGTAATCTCGTAATCTTCTACATTGCGTTCGGCCTGTATCGACCCTGTTATGTGCACCGTGTTGCCATCCCCTGCTTCGATATGAACGTCGCTGAATACCACATTAATCTCCACATTGGTGATGTTTTCAAACTGCTTATCTACACTTATGCTTTGGCCTTTTGCCAACATGCTAAACCCCAGAAAGAGGCTTAATGTAGTCAATAGGTACTTACTCATAATTTTTAGTTTATTGGGTTTATGTTTAAGACGCCTATGAGCCGAAGAAAGTTACACGTGATGATATCAATTGGTTCGCAGCTGATAGCCGCTACCATGTATATTTACAATCTCAACACCTTGCACATTGCGCAGGTATTTTCTTAGTTTAGTGATATAAACATCCATGCTGCGCGTGGTGAAGTAGCCTGTTTCGCCCCATACTTCCTTTAGTGCCTTATCGCGGGGCAGTACCTTGTTTTCACTCTTACACAAGAGGCGCAGCAGATCGGCTTCTTTGGGCGATAGTTTTACCTCTTCGTCCCCTTGCTTAATGGTTCGGAATTCGTAGTTAAAAAGGGCGCTATTGATCCGATATTCTTGGGGCTCTTCCGTTTGCTGTTGTCGTTTATTTCGCTTAAGTATGGCATTGATCTTACAGATAAGTATCTCCGAGTCGAAAGGCTTTGTAATGTAATCGTCAGCTCCGGTGCTGAAACCTTCCAGTACATCCTCCTTCATTACCTTGGCGGTGAGAAAGATGATGGGCATATCGGGTCTTACCTCTTTAATCTCGCGTGCAATGGTGAAGCCATCAACATTGGGGAGCATTACATCCAATATGCATATATCAAACTGCCCTTCCTGAAAGCACTTAAAGGCCTGTAGTCCATCTTTTACCCAGGTAACCTTAAATTTATTAATTTCGAGGTAGGCTTTCATAACCGTGCCAAAATTGCGGTCGTCTTCCACCATAAATACGCTGCTGGTATCTGTCATTATCTTTATTTGTAAGGTAGTTGAATACTAAATTCGGTGCCTTGCTTAAGCTTACTCTTTACTTGAATACTGCCCTGGTGGGCATCAATTACTGCCTTTACATAGCTAAGGCCCAGGCCAAATCCTTTTACGTTGTGAACGTTACCTCCCGAAGCACGGTAAAACTTATCAAATATCTTACTGCTTTGCTCGCGCGTCATACCCATTCCATTATCAGCAATTTTAATGAGTATGCCCGATGTTATGTTAGCAGTGGATATTTTCACCAGCGGTTGTTCTTTTGAATATTTTAAGGCGTTTTCCAGTAGGTTTACTATCACATTGGTAAAATGTATTTCATCCACTAAAAATACACTTAATTCTGCTTTTAAGGAAGTGCTAATAGTGGCGTCTGTCTCTTTGGCGAGTAACTGCATGTTATCCACGGCTTTCATAATGAGTTGGTGAACATCTTTTGAAGTTTTCAGCACCGTGAAGTCTTTTTTCTCAATCTGCGACATTTGTAATACCCGTTCAACATGACTGTTCATGCGAGTGTTTTCCTCCTTAATAATCTTAAGAAAATTTTTAACATGCTCGGTATTATTGATAATGGAGGGTGATAATATGCTGTCGGTAGCCAGGCTGATGGTGGCAATGGGTGTTTTAAACTCATGCGTCATATTATTGATGAAGTCTGTTTTTATCTGCGACACTTTTTTCTGATTCAGGATGGTGCGGATAGTGATAAAAAAGGTGATAAGAATAAACAGGGTGAAAAGAAAAGACAAGGATAGCATCCAGCCCTGTGTTTTGATCAGATAGGTGGTGGCATCGGGAAAGTAAAGCATGAGCTCATAGGGAGCGATGCCACTGAAGATATCGCTGGGAAAGAGATTGATGCGGTAGGCCTGATGGTCTTTTGTTGCCGCCAAACTAAAATCCGTCGATTGGTAATCGGACAGTTGGCGGGTGTAGTGGTTCAACACGCCAAATTCAAAGTCTGTCTCAATGCCATTTTGGTTCAGTTCCTGTTGCAGCAAAGCTTGTAGGGTAGGAAGGTCAATGCGTTGTTTCAAGGGGTTGTGGCGCGCTTCAATCTCACGCTTCATCTGCTCAAAAACGGCTCTTATCTCCCTATTGCGTTGTTCCATGGCCTGTGCCACCACATCAATGGAGTCCTCCAAATGCTGCATGCGTTCCTCCAACTCTCCCAAATCTACCGCTTGTCCCGTGGCATTAATGTGCACCTGGCGCTCGGCCCGGTTGCCATTTACTTCGGCATGCACCTCTATGCGGGTATTGCCCTGTGTAATTATGGTGTCAGTTTTGTGATATACATTACCGTTTCGTGATGATCGGCGGCTTTGCTTGCTAATGATGGATATGTTTCCTTGTGCATCCTGCCGGTAGGTGGTGTTGCTTTGACTTGTGGGTCGGTTGAAGAACTCCCGAAAGATAAATGCGGCATTTTGTTGTTGTTCCAATCGCTGGACAGTATGGTCAAGTGAGCGATAAACGGCTGCCTGAAACTTTTCGCGCTGCACTTTAATTGACTGCTGTATCCATAAATACTGTGCCGCAATAATTCCCAAAAGCGACAAACTCATTAATAGTACCAATCCGAGTAAAGACTTCCGTTTCATATAAAACACAATTATAGCGTAAAGATAAAATTTTGTGGAAAAGCGCACGGCACCCTTAACCTTTTCTTAACCCTTTTTAACCGTGCCTTAACCGATTTAAAATCAGTCTGGTCGTAAATTTGATGATGCCATGTTAAGGTATTTGTCCCGATATCAAAAAAGGCGATAATTTTATAACTCAGTAATCATGAAACAGAAAAGGTATGGTGTAAAAGTGTGGCTTGTAGCAGCCCTATTTGTAGGTATGGGTTCGGTTCTGCTGGCGCAGAGCAAAAAAGTAAGGCGCATGAAGGTGATACATACTTCGAGCGAGGCTATAAGTGATCAAGATAGTGCATGTCAGCATGATATTTATGTGATTAAATGCGGTGGTGAGACTCAAAACATCGATGTGGATAGTATTTTGGAAGCCACCGATATTGAAAGGGAGATGGAGGCTATGATCCACAAAATGGATTCTTTACCTGATATCCATTTCCAATTTGAAGGAACAATGGAGGATCTGCATGCTGAAATTGAACGACAACTGAAAGAGAAAGGAATTGAGTGGGAACAGGAAAAGGCCGACCATCATCAGCAGGTAATTGCTTTTAAGGACGGCGATGTCGAGATTGAAATCGAGGAAGCCCTTGATGCTGCGAATAATCAGGTCCGCATCATGCGAAAGAAACTGCATAATGGTGAAGCGAATGAAGCCATGGAGGCCTTTATCATCAGAGGAGATGATGTGGAGAGAAACCATCATAGGGTAGAGGTGACCGCCATACCGCTCGATGATTTGCATATCCTTAAGGATTTGGGAGTTTCTTCCAGACAGCTATTGGGTAAGCCTTTGGTGGTGAAAGATTTGAAGGTGAAGATTGAGAAGGCATTAAAGAATGAAGTTCTGACTGTTCTAATGCAGTTGGAAGGCGAGTTGCCCGATGGCAAATGCCGCCTGCAGCTTTTTAATGACGCCGGTGAGACGGTAAAAGAGGTGAAGGAATTACCCGCTGGTGGTATCAATCAGGGTTTTGAACTCAAAAAGGAGGAGGCGCCCTATTACCTTGTCCTCACAAAATATAATCAGTTATTTGGTCGAAAGATTGAGTTGTAGAAAGGCTCTCTTTTTGTGCCGGAAGGGTGTATTGTGCTTGCGATACACCTTTTTATCTTTCCATTATATGGCTTTATATCCATAATTTGGACAGAGGTGCAAGTGTTTATTTTGATATATGCCTTGATGCTTAGTGATTTACTATTTATGGCAAGGCCATTGATTGCATGGTTCTCAAATGATAAGTATGATTGTTGCAGAAGTATTATGTGTGATTCTTTGCCTTTGTTATGGTTGGTTTGTCATCGACAGGTATCTCATATCGGGCAATCGCAATTTGTAAGATATAATTGACCGGTGCTTCGTTATATAAATGGAGTCTTTTTGGTCAATAGTTTGGGTGTTTATAATAGAAAAGCTCATTGTCAACGGACAATGAGCTTTTTGAGTTTATACCAAGAAATGTTGTCAGATAATTGTGATGGCATCTTCCTCCACCCAGCCGATGGTGCCGTCGGCTATTTGAATCTCCTTCCAGTGACCCAGGGTACTGATAATTTCCACCTTAGTGCCTTCGTGCAGAATAAATATCTCTGTACCACTGGCATCGGGAGAACTCTTAACCGTTAGCGAAGGGCTAAATACAATGGCATGATTTCGAATCTCCAGCTTGCTTTTTTGTCGGCTGCTAAAAGTGAGGGTGATAAGGGTAGCGGCCAGCAGTCCAATGCCGAGGTAAAAACCTGCTTTCTTCAGGAATACTGACTTGGAGAAGAAGAAGAAAGCCGCCATCATCAGGGTAAGGATAAAGCAAGCGACACCAATAAAAGCCCAGGTATCTGAAGTGGTTTTATTGCGAAAATCGATGATCCACTTACTTAGAAAGAATGCATCTACCGTCTCAATTTTATCGGTGGTTTGTGAGTAGGCCAGCTCGAGATTGTAGCGTATATCCTTGTCATGAGGCTTTAGTAGCAGTGCCCGTTCGTAATGCAGAATGGCCTGTGCCAGCTCGCCATTCTTATAATAGGCATTGCCCAGGTTAAAGTACAAAGCACCACTTTCAAGTCCGGTGGATAATATCTCGTTATAGGCCTGTATGGCCGACTGAAAATCGCCATTACTATAATGCTGATTGGCTGCGGTAAAACGGTCGTCCTGTGCTTGGCTCACACCAAAAGTCAGGCAGCAGACGAGTAGTATAATTAAGTGTTTCATCATTAACGTTTTATCTGGTTTTCAAGTTGACTGATGGTGGCAATGGTTTGCTTGTATAGCTTATCCATCTCACCGGTACCCGATGCCGGTGCATAACGGGCAAATTCGCAGGTGTCCAGGATACTCATAATCTCGTGGATTACTGTATCCGACACATTTGACTGACTTAGTACCTCGCCCGCATTATCCTTCGACAGTTCGCTGAGTGGAAGGGATAGCTTATCACTCAAATAGCCCCATAGTGCTCGTAGAACTTCCTCATAAAAGGCCTCTTTTTCGCCTGTTTTTAAGAAGTGAGCCGCTTTTTTAAGTCGTTTGATGGCCACTTTATTGGCCTTCTTAGTTCTCATCAGCGTAGCATTGGCATTTTCTTTCATACGCTTTTGGTTGATGATGAACAAGAGAATGAAAAGGGACAGGGGCACAAGTAAAGACAAGTAAAAGCTGAGGCTGCCCATAAAGAAGGTGCCGATGGGCTTCAGTTGTGTCTTATCTGTTTTGATAAAGCGGATGTCTTTCCCAATAAATTTCACATTCTCCTTGGTAACATTGGCGCGCACAATACCGCTTGTACCGGCTTGCTCACCCTCACCTTTTTCCACTGTAATAGTGATGGGATCCGATGCCTGTGTTTGATAACTGCCTTTGGCCGGATCGAAGTAGCTGAAGGTAATGGGGGCTATGGTGAAAGTACCGGCATGACGCGGGATCATCAGGTATTCGTAGGTCTTTGAACCCTTCATGCCCCGTGCAGTATTGTTGATGTCGTTGTTTATTTTGGCATCGAAATCATCAAAATCGGCCGGGAACTTAATCTCCGGCTCCTCAATAAACTTATGGTTACCGGTTCCGCTGACCACAACCGTTAGGGTAACGCCATCGTTAACACCTACTTGGGTTTTGTTAACCCTGGCTTCCATATTGAGCTGCCCTACGCCGCCGGTATAGCCTTTGGGGCGATTGCCGGGCAGTGGCTTTACCTGAATAGTGATGGGTTTTGACTTCACCCGCTTTTTCACCGTGCGATAATTCGACTCAAAGAAATCATCGAAAATACTGCGGGAGCGGCTGCGAGCCACGCGCTGACGCACCATAAACTCTATTTCAGTGGGTTCAATTTCCAGGCGTCCGCTTTTTTGCGGAAAGAGAAGTTTCTGCTCGTAGACTCCCACGTTGTATGTGCGTCCTTTCACATTTTCCATGGTCCAGGAGATGCCTTCCTTCCCTTTTAATTCCTGCGTGATAAAAGCAGCCAGCTCGGGCTGCTTAATGTCCGAAAGACCATCGAGCTGCACTTTGGTGTATATTTTGGTGGTCAGCACCAGCGATTCGCCCTGGTAAACATTCTTTTTCGATGGTGTTACCGTGATAAACAGGTCATCATCATCGGGGGCACTGCCGCTTGCTTCAGTCGATTGATTGTGTGGGCGGGCATCGCCTTTCACCACTTTTATACTAATGGCATTGGATTCCACCTTTTTATCATCCACTTTTATAGTGGCGGGCGGTAGGGTGTACTGTCCTTCCTTTAATGCCTTTAGGATAAAGGTAAAAGTGTAGGAAGTTTCGCGAGATACCTGCCCGTTAATAATTGAGGTGCTGGTGGAGTAGGAGGTACTGGGACCCATCAGAATCTGAAAATCCTGCAGGGCTGGCAGTCGTATGTCGCTACCTTCCTTGTTAAGGGTATATACCAGCTGAAATTTATCGCCTACTGCCACTGCGGACTGGGCCCTACCGGTAAAGCTAACATCCTGTGCTTTGCCCGGTATCAGGCCGGCGGCAAATAGTAATATGGATAGAATAAAGAGTCGCATATTGTATGTTCATTTTTTGCAAAAATAGTACTTCTACCAGTTTTTCTCCTTTTTTGTTTGCTGAGCGGCACGCGCTTTTCGTAATTTCTCCTGCAGTTCGTTCTCATCCTGCTGAATAGCATTGAGCAAACGCTGTGCATCTTCCTTCGACATTTGTTCGGGAGGTGTTTGCTGTTGTTGCTGCTGCTGATTTTGATTCTGCTTGGGAGGCTGCTCATCCTTGTCGGGCGTTCCATCGTTGTTGGAGTCCAGATCGCGATAATCAGGTGTGCCATCTTTATCAGTATCCTGCGGGTTCTGCGGATCCTGGCCGGCTTCCTGTTTATCAGGGCGTCCGTCATTATCCGAGTCTTCATCCTGATAATCGGGTATTCCATCCTTATCGGTGTCCTGATTTTTATTGGGGCGTCCCTGGTTATCCTGTTGTTCCTTTTCATCGGGTATGCCATCGCCGTCAGAATCTTGTTGCTGTTGGTTTTGCTGTTGATTCTGGTTCTGATCCTGGTTCTGATTTTGCTGATCCTTGTTTTGATCTTTGTTCTGCTGCTGATCCTGATTTTTTTGTTGCTCCAGCATCTTCTGTACGGCAATCAGGTTATAGCGTGTGTCATGATCCTCGGGATTGTTGCGCAGGGCATTTTTATAGGCCTCCAGGCTTTCGGGTAGCTTTTGCATGGCAAAGTAGCTATTGCCCATGTTGTGATACACCTGTGCCAGACGCTCAGGGTCTTTTTCGGTTCCGGCTAATATCTGAAACTGATCCAGTGCTTCACCGTATTTCTCCTGCTTAAATAGTGCATCTCCCAGGTTAAACTGTGCCTCGAAGGAGTCACCTGCCTTATCCAAGGCCTTGCGGTACTCAATCTCGGACTCCAGAAATGCTGAATCGGCAAAATGACTGTTGCCACTTCGAATAAACTTACGCTCATTCTGCGCCTCAACGGTGAGTGCAGCGCTAAGTAAGGCAGCGAAAAGAAGTGTATATTTAATATTGATCATAGCTACTTATTCTTTTTCGTTTTTCACCTCAAAAATATTGATGTGCTTCAATCGACGGTTTTTGCGCTCCAGTATTAAGAACTCTGCGATAATAAGCAAGAGCGCCAGTGCAGCAAAATATTGAAACTGATCGTCGTAATCGGTATATACCTTGGCTTCCAGCTCAGACTTTTCCAGCTGGCTCAATTCGTCCACCAAGTTATTGATGCCGTTGCGTATGTTGTTGGCCGGAATGTAGGCACCATTGGCCGTGATGGCTACTTTCTGCAAGGTGGCCTCATCCAGTTTGGAAATCACCACATTGCCGTTACGGTCTTTCATGAAATCATTGCTGCGACCGCCGGCTACCGGGATTGGCGCTCCCTTGGGCAGCCCCATTCCTACGGTATAAATTTTAATGTTATTCTCGGCTGCCATCTGTGCTGCTGTTATGGGGTCGTCCTCATGGTTCTCACCATCGGTAATGACAATAATGGCACGGTTCACATCTTCCTGGTCGGTAAACGACTGTATTCCTTTGTGGATAGCTGCTCCAATGGCCGTTCCCTGCGTACCTACTATATCGGTATTAATGGAGTTGAGAAACATCTTGGCCGATGGGTAGTCGGTGGTGATGGGTAGCTGTACATAAGCCTCGCCGGCAAATACGATAAAGCCCACGCGATCGTTATGCAGTTTATCGATAAGTCGGGATATAGCGCGTTTGGCGCGCTCCAGGCGGTTGGGCTCTATGTCCTGCGCCATCATACTGTTGGACACGTCCAGTGCGACAATTAGCTCAATACCTTTTCGCTTAACAGTCTGTAGCTTACTGCCATACTGAGGCCCGGCAATGGTGAGTATCAGCATTACAAACGCCACCAGCAGTATATAAAACTTTATGGTAGGCCGCTTGAAAGACACATTGGGCATCAGTTCATTGAGTAGCTCGGTGTTGCCAAATTCAGCCAGTGCCTTCTTGCGTCGTCGCGCCAGAAACAAATGGATAAAGGCCAGTGCCGGTATCAGCAAAAGCAGAAATAAAGCATCCGGATGTTCAAACCTGAATATATTCATTTTACTATTTTCTTTTCAACAATTATCACTAGGGTAAATTACGGAATACTGTGCTTCTCAGGAATATCTCCATCATCAGGAAGAGGCCGGCAAAAGCTGCGAACCACCAATATTCCTCTTTACGTTTGGTGTATTCGCGCACTTCGATGCGCGTTTTCTCCAGTTGGTCAATCTCCTCATAGATCTCCGTTAATTTCTGCTCGTCAGTGGCTCTGAAATATTTACCATCGGTCATATCGGCAATGCCCTGCAGTAACTCTTCATCAATGTTAACTTCCACCTGCTGATATTGTTTGCCAAACACTGTTTGCATGGGATAGGGTGCCATGCCGTTGGTGCCTACGCCAATGGTATACACGCGTACACCAAAGGTTTTAGCAATTTCAGCGGCTGTCATGGGTGCTATTTCGCCCCGGTTATTTTCTCCGTCGGTGAGCAGGATAATGACCTTGCTTTTTGCCTGACTGTCCTTGATGCGCTGCACGGCAGTGGCCAGCCCCATACCAATGGCTGTCCCGTCTTCCAAAAGGCCGGGCTGAATATCCTTAAACAGGTTTTGCAATACCTGATGGTCAGTGGTTAGTGGGCACTGCGTAAAGCTCTCGGCTGCATATATCACCAGACCGATTTTATCGTTGGGACGCCCTTTAATAAAGTCGGCAGCCACCACTTTAGCAGCCTCCAGACGATTGGGCTTAAAGTCCTCGGCCATCATACTGCCCGAAATATCCAGCGCCATTACAATGTCAATACCTTCGATATTTTCATCTCGAAAGCTATTGCTCGACTGGGGGCGTGCCAACACGGTAATGAGCAGAATGATGCTGATTACACGAAAGGCAAAGAGAAGGTGCCTGAGGTACACCTTTTTGGAAACAGGTGCCTGTGCAAAACCGCGCAGGGTGGATATTTTAAGCGATGCCTGCATGCTTTTCTGCTTCCACACATACCAGGCAATATAGGCTGGCACAATTAGCAGGAGCCAGAAAAAATAAGGCTGCGTAAATGTTATATCGTTGATCATTGCTTGCTCTCGTTTTAGTCTTTTACTGTCGCTTGTTCTTCCTCTTTTTGAAGCAGGGCTTCTTTCTCTTCCTCAAGGGATTTTATAGCCTCTTCCTTTGTTTGATTCACAAAGAAATAGGCATTAATCATGCTAAGGTCATTTTCGTCGGGCAGGGGCTCATGCTTGGCAAATTTCACCAGGTCGGCCGTACTCAGCAGCTGTTGCAGGTTATCGAGCGACTGTCGGCCGCCTACTTCAACTCCTTTAAAAGCCTCCATAATCTCATCGGTGGTCTGTTCCATGGCCCGTATCTCAAAACGCTCCTCTATATAGCGGCGCAGTGTGTCGGTAATGCCCGAGTAATATTCTTTCACCCGGTGGTGTTGCCATAGCTTCTCCTGCTTTATCTGATCCAGCGCCTCCAGTGCCTTGACGTGAGGCGGAATATAAGGCTCTTCCTTAGTGAACAGCTTCACCGGCACTTCTTTGCCATAATATTTCAGGATGATAAAAGTGATGATCCCGGCCAGCAGCAGGATACCCAGCACCCACGGCAGATATTTGTACAGCTCCGACAGGTGAAAAGGTGTATCCATGGGTTGCTTAATGTCTATAATGCCATTTTGTGGATTTACCTCTTCAAAGGGGTTGGCCACCATCAACGCCATGGGCTCTGTTTGTATGTCAGCGCCCAGTTTTGCTGTTGCCTCCTCAAACACTATGGGCGGAATGTAATGCAAACCACTGTCGAAAGAGGTGATGCGGAAGCGCTGCTCGATAAGTAGTCTTCCGTTATCGCGGTTGATGGTGTCTGGCTCGCTAAAATCTACGATCTCAATGCTTTTGGTGATCGTGTCGGTCAGCAATGGAAAGGCCAAGTCGACATCTTGCGGCTGACTCAGCTGCAGGAGAAGGTCAATCTGTCCGCCGATAAATATAACGCTTGAATCCATGCTTGCTGAGGCTGTTACGTTTTGTGCCCGGGCAGCCGTACTGCCCAGGAGTGCCATTAACAAGGCCAGCAGCATGTAATATTTATGTCTAATACTCTTCATCTAAATACGTTTTTTAAACAAGGCGATCAATGCTTTCACATAGTCCTCATCGGTGCGCACCGATACGTTATCCACTCCACACTTGCTAAAAAGGGTGCGCGTTTCCGCATCGGTTTGTAGCCACCACTTACGGTAGGCCTCCCGCACCACTTTATTGGATGTGTCGGCCCAATGGTACTGTCCTGTTTCGGCATCTTTCAGTTTAATCATGCCAATGGAAGGAAGTTCTGTTTCGCGCTGGTCGTATACCTTCAGCGCCACCACATCGTGCTTTTGGTTGGCAATCTTCAGGGCATCCTCAAAGTTATCATCAATAAAATCGGAGATGATAAAGGCAGTACAACGCTTTTTAATGGCGTTGGTAAGGTACTTCAGCGCTTCCGATATATTGGTCTCGCGGTGCCCCGGTGTGAAGGTGATAAACTCTCGTATTATATGCAGTATATGCTTACGCCCTTTCTTGGGTGGGATAAATTTTTCTATCCGGTCGCTGAAAAAGATAACCCCAATCTTATCATTATTCTGAATGGCTGAGAATGCCAACACGGCGGCAATCTCTGTAATTACATTCTTTTTGGATTTGAAGGAGGTACCAAACTCGCGCGATCCAGATACATCAATCATTAAGAGCACCGTCAGCTCACGCTCCTCCTCAAACACCTTAATGTAGGGATGATTAAAACGTGCTGTTACATTCCAGTCGATATTACGGATGTCGTCGCCATACTGATACTCGCGCACCTCGCTAAAGGTCATACCGCGCCCTTTAAACGCCGAGTGATACTCGCCGGCAAAAATATTGGCCGACAAGCCCCGGGTTTTTATCTCTATCTGACGTACCTTTTTTAATAAATCAGTTGCTTCCAATCTAATAGGTTTAGATGTTATACAAAATATTTGTTTGTAAAAGGAAGCTAATAGCTTTTAGCTAATAGCCAACAGCTTAATTAAGGCACTTCAACCTGGTTAAGGATTTCGCTGATGATCTCTTCCGATGTAATATTGTTGGCCTCCGCTTCGTAAGAAAGGCCTATGCGATGGCGCAGAATATCGTGACAGATGGCTCTCACATCTTCGGGAATTACATAGCCACGACGCTTGATAAAGGCGTAGGCCTTGGAAGCCATAGACAGGCTGATACTGGCACGGGGTGAGGCACCGTATGAGATCATGTCTTTAAATTTTTCCAGGCCATATTGCTCGGGATAGCGGGTGGCAAAAGTGATGTCCACAATGTACTTCTCAATTTTTTCATCCATATACACATCCTTCACCACCTTGCGGGCACGGATGATATCATCGGGTTTGAGTATTGTAGATGCTTTGGGGAAGGTCTTAGCCAGGTTATGACGAATAATCATTTGTTCCTCTTCCTTCTTGGGATAATCAAGCACCAGCTTTAACATGAAACGGTCTACCTGTGCTTCGGGAAGTGGATAAGTACCCTCTTGTTCAATGGGGTTTTGTGTGGCCATTACCAGGAAAGGCTCTTCCAGCGGATAGGTTTTTTCGCCAATGGTCACCTGACGCTCCTGCATGGCTTCGAGCAGGGCGCTCTGCACCTTAGCAGGGGCACGGTTAATCTCATCGGCCAGCACGAAGTTGGTGAAGATAGGTCCTTGCTTTACAATAAACTCTTCTTTTTTCTGACTGTAAATCATGGTACCCAAGAGGTCGGCAGGTAAAAGGTCGGGCGTAAACTGTATGCGCGAAAATTTAGCATCGACAATGGTGGCCAGGGTGTTTATGGCAAGGGTCTTGGCCAGTCCGGGAACCCCCTCCAGTAAGATGTGACCATCGGAAAGTAAGCCAATTAGCAGGCCTTCCACCAGGTGTTTCTGACCCACAATTACTTTGTTCATCTCCAGGGTGAGTAAATCAACAAAAGAGCTCTCTTCCTTAATGCGTTCGTTAATCGCTTTTATATCTACGGATTGTTCCATGATTATTGTTTTATTATTTTATATTTTTTCCTCTGTTAATTGTAATTCGTGTATTTCAAATAAACACAATATTCGCTTATGGGAATATTTTCTATTCGTTAATATTTGTTAAGCAGTCCGTATTTTAACCTATCCTTAACTTCTAATTTTTCGCTTTTGCAAGGCTTCACCAGTGATCTATTTAAGGGCACTGACAACAAAAATAACAGGATTTTAGGACTATCCACATGTTATCACCCTTGTTTTACCGCCTGTGCGTTCTCATTTACGCTTATGATTGGCATTTTAAGAAAATATTAACACTTTTGACAGTAATAAAAACAATTTGTAATGAAGTATTTCAGTTATCACACCCATTCCTTGTTTTGTGATGGGAATGCAGGAGTGCAAGCCATGTGCGAAAGTGCCATTGAGCAAGGATTAAATGGTCTTGGTTTCGCAAGTCATGCACCATTAATGTTGGATACTTCTTATGCCATGAAGCTGGAGGATCTGCAAGCTTATGTAGAAGAGTTGGAAAAGTGTCGGCATCTTTTTCAAAACCGCCTTAAGGTCTATCGTGCCTTGGAAGCTGATTATATTACAAATGACCTGAGTATTCCTTTTGATATATGGCGTAAGTTAGGACAGCTCGACTATATTATCGGGTCAGTACATTTGGTTAGTAACCCGGACAAGCCCGGAAAGCTCTGGTTTTTAGATGGACCGTCAAGCAATTACGACAAGGGTATTGCTGAGTGTTTTGATGGAAATGCTCGTTGGGCGGTAGAGCGTTATTATGCCCAAATAAGGGAAATGGTGCAGACTCAAGAGCCTGATGTGATAGCCCATGTGGATAAGGTGGTGATGAACAATAAAAAGGGCTATTTTGCGGAGATGGATACCTGGTATCAGAATGCTTTAGAGGAAACCTTGCAGGTCATTGCTGCATCCTCTGCCATTGTGGAGATAAATACAAGGGGGATTTATCGCGGAAAATACAATAGTTGGTTTCCCAATAAACAAGTGATCAGACGCTGTGTAGAGTTGGGTATAGCCCTCACTGTTTCGGTTGATGCACACAGTACGAATGAGTTACGTGCCGGATTTAAAGAGGCTGTTCTGTATTTGCAGGAAGCAGGCAGTGAAGTTATTAGTGTTTTTGAGCAGGACGGGTGGAAACAAATTCCGATTATTGATGTTCTTTGAGATAAGCGCGCAACTTACAGGAATAATTCTGACAAGACTGCTGCTTTATAAGTACTAAAAAATAATTAACTATGTTTGAAGATAATGATTTTGTATGTCGGCATATGCGCCTGACAAAGGCTGATATTGTAAAAGTAATACGCGATAAAAATATTATGTCTTTTGAGGCCTTGCAGGACGAAACTGATGTGGCCACTATCTGTGGCAGCTGCCGCGCCGATATTGAAGAAATACTGGAAGATGAAATAGCACATCGTGAGAGTTAAGAGCACATAAAGAGGAGAGGTTAATCGTATCATCCCGTATGAGATGCTTCTCCAAGTTAACTATTCGACTTCAATATTTTCTGATGCAATACCTGCGTATTGCATTTTTTTTTGCTAACTACATATACATATTAAACAGACTATGGTCTGCTGACGTAAAGCCCTTGAACTATTGATAAAAGGATCTCCTATCAGGGGTATAGCCTGTAATTCACATGCACTCGGCATAGGATAATATCGTACATAGACCATCTCAATATTACGATGCTGAAGGTTTCAATTTAGGGGAGCAGCTAGTTTGTAATTTATTTTAAAGTGTTATTCTGTTGTAAGTCTTTAAAATACACATGTGTGTAACTATGTGCAATTGATGTAACTTATTGTTTTGTATTGGCTTACATGTTTATTTTGTGCCAAACAAAAATAGGAAAGTGATGTTTATAAATAAATTAATTGTTGTTAGTGTTTTTGCACTTTCAACCATTGTTAACTCACAAAACAATAACGAGATGCATAATTTTAATGAATCAGGTAAGACTTACCCTAAAACATTCTCTCACATTGGAATTACGGTACCAAATATCGACCAGGCAGTTAAGTTTTATACTGAGGTAATGGGTTTCTACATTATTATGGAACCAACAGTTGTAACTGAAGAAAATGAGACCGCCATCGGTCAAATGTGTATAGATGTGTTTGGTACGGGCTGGGGCACATTTAAAATAGCCCATATTTCAACCGGTGATAGAATAGGGTTTGAATTATTCGAATTTGAGACAAGTAAAGACTTAAAGCCGAGGTTTGAACCATTCAGAACGGGTCTATTTCATTTTTCGGTTCAGGATCCGGATGTTGAAGGGCTTGTAAAGAAGATTGTGGATGCCGGAGGCAAACAAAGAATGCCAATAAGGGAATATTATCCAGGCGACAAACCTTACCGTATGTGTTATGTGGAAGATCCATTTGGTACTGTTTTCGAAATATATTCTCATTCTTACGAACTGCACTACTCATTAGGAGCGTATAAGTGATTGGATTTTGCAAAATCATGTCCCCATTTGTCCAGCTGAAGGATGATGGGGATTAATGATTTGCCTTCTTTCGTTAATTCGTATTTTACTTTTGGTGGAGTTACCGGGTAAACAATGCGCCTAACAAGTTTGTCTTTTTCCAGTGCTCGAATAGAATAAGTAAACATTCTATTGGATAGGTCTGTAATACTTTTTTGTAATTCGCCAGACCTTTGTGCACCATCTTTGAGATGAAAAATAATAAGACTTTTGTATTTATCGCCTATTAAATTGAGCGTAAAGGCCAAGGGACAATAAAATTGCTTGTCATTATATTTAATACTTTTCTTAGATGTGTTACTATTCATAGCTGCGTTTTTATACCTTACCTGACAGTTTGAAGATTAGTATAAAAATAATCAATATCGGTAGCTTTAACACTAAGGTCATTTGAATGGAAGGGGCACGTGGCATTGTTTTTTTGCTTTGGGTAAAATTAATTCGCTTAATAATCCTGTGTCCCACCCTAAAGTATTTTCAGACCCTCAATATCAACTAACTCTGTGCGACTGTTAAATGCTTTTTTAGAGAATTCAACTACTCCTGGATTCGTTTCCCAATTTTCTGCATATTCATCCCACTCGGTTTTCATTTCGTCCATTTTCTAATTGATCTATTCACTTATTTATCAATCATCAGCAAGGAGCTGTCACCATAGCTCAAAAAGCGAAAGTCGTTTTCCAACGCGTAGTTATAGATGTCTGTCCAGCGTTTTCCTACAATGGCGCTAATGAGTAATAGCAGGGTGCTTTGTGGTTGGTGAAAATTGGTCACCAGACCACTGATTAGTTTAAACCTGTAGCCCGGTACAATGATGATGGCTGTTTTACCTGCCAGGTGATTGAGTTGTTGTTGTTTCATGTAGTTTAGTAGCGCCATCAGGGCTTCATCCTTACTGTAGAAAGCCGTTAGGTTATAGGGATCCCACTGTTGAATGCCCTGTTCAATGCTTTCTCCGCTTAGGATGCGTACACCATACCAGTAGAGGCTCTCCAGCGTGCGTACCGAGGTGGTTCCAACGGCAATCAGTGGCTCTTTATTGGCGATTAACTGCTCCAAGGCATTTCGCTCTATCGCAAAATGTTCGGTATGCATATCATGATCGGAGATCTCTTCGCTTTTTACCGGTTTAAAAGTACCGGCCCCCACATGAAGGGTTACGTTGAGCAAAGGATGCCCCTTTTCCTTAAGGCGTACTAAAATATCATCGGTAAAATGGAGTCCGGCCGTAGGGGCTGCCACCGATCCCTGATGCTGAGAGTAAACAGTTTGATAACGTTGCTTGTCAATGTCTTCGGTGTCGCGATTCAGGTAGGGGGGTATGGGTGTACGGCCAATATTTTCTATCAGTTCAGAGAAGGCGTAGTTAGGATTGTTCCAGCTAAAGCGAATGGCATAGGCATCGCCCATTCGCTCGCCTTTTTCAATGCATAAGGTAATGTCTTGTTCATCGATGGTCAGCGTCTGACTAAGGACGCCGCTTTTCCATTTGCGGGCATTGCCTACAATGCACTTCCAGATAGTGGCTTCGCGTGTGTTAAAAGCGGAGTTAACTTCAGCGGGTTCCAGTGGTTCAAGGCAGAATATTTCTATGGCGGCACCCGTTTCCTTTTGAAAGCGAAGGCGCGCACGTATGACCTTGGTGTTGTTAAAAGCCAGCATGGCCCCCACAGGTAATACATTCAGTAAATCAGGGAACTTGCCTTCCTCAATTTGCTGATTGCGATATATCAATAGTTTTGACTCATCGCGATTGGCCAAAGGGTATTTAGCAATGCGTTCTTCGGGCAGTGTATAGCTATATTCGCTGATGGAGATGCTGGGCTTATTCATTCGTTTTATTTTTAGCGCGACAAATTTAGTTAACTTTGCATGACTGCACCAATTGAGGGTGCGAATTATTGCTTATGGATTATTAAAAATTGTTGACGATGATAGTGAAAGCCGGCGATATAGTTCGCTTTTTAAATACAAGTGGTGGAGGTGTTGTGGTGCGTACTGAAGGCAAGTTAGCCTATGTGGAAGATCAAGATGGTTTTGAAGTGCCCGTATTGACCAACGAATGTGTGGTGATAAAAGATGAGAAGCCTGCCGCCGGAGGCGGAGAAGCGGTGACCGAACAGGAAGAGCCGGAAAACTACGATTTTCCGGAGGAGGTGGGTGATGATACGGCGCCGCAGGTGTATCTTGCTTTTCTGCATGGCGATAAGCCGGGACAGGCCTCCGGCAACTTACGTGCGCAAATGGTTAACGACAGCAACTTCTTCGTGTATTATACTATTAGTAACCTGCGCAAAGATGGTGATCTCGATCTTTTGTACCATGGCATGGTGGAGCCCAATACTAAAGTAGCTCTTGATCGTTTAGGGGTGATGCAGCTCGATGACCGTCAGTGGCAGGTTAACCTGATGTTGTTTAAGCAGAATAAGAGCTATAAGAATATGGTACCTGTGTCGGAAGTGATTAAGATAAAAGCTGCCCGCTTTCTAAAAGAAAACGTGTTTGCTGATAATGATTACTACCACGAAAAGGCCGTTCTACTGCCGGTTATTAAGGGTGAGCTGGAGCGCAAATTGGAGGCTTTAAGCGACCGGGAGATTAACAAGGCACTGCGTGAGAAAGAAGAGGTATCGGTGCGTAAGAAGACCAAACGACGTGATGATAATAAGATGTTGGAGGTTGATTTGCATATAGATGAACTCATTGATACAATCGCTGGTCTCAGTAAAGGAGAAATTATCACCATTCAACTCGATAAGTTTAAGCAGGTGATGGATGATAATAAACAAAATAAGGGTCGTAAGATTGTGTTTATACATGGCGTGGGTAACGGTAAGCTAAAGACAGAGTTGCGTAAGTTGCTCGATCGACAGTATAAAAAGCATGTCTATCAGGATGCTTCTTTTCGCGAGTACGGCTATGGTGCTACCATGGTAATAATATAATTCGCAAGATGTTTTTTCAATAAATACAACTCAGGGTTTTCTACAGAATGCGTAGTTAACCCTGAGGGGTTAATATAAAGGAAGTTAAATCCTTTATTTTGAACTAATATTAGGTCTATACTCTTCTGTAATATTTAAGGTTCATATTTGAATTTGCGCATTGACTGCCCATATCAAGCCTTGTTTTGATATGGGAATCTGTGGCTGCAAGTCAAATACATCCTATATCGTTCCTCGCCTTGGGATGTGCAAACTATAATTCTCACCAGGGGATAAAGAATGGATTTCCAGAGTGGGTTTATTGATGATTTTGATAAAATGTCAATAGGTTTGTTTCTCAAAACGATAACCTAACGGCTTCCGTTGAAAGTACATTTAGGGATGCATTCTGAAAAACACCCATTCAACCGGCTTTGAGGTGATCTTCTACTTGTTTTTAATTGTGAAGAGTGGTGGTGTTGGCTGTCTATTGTGTAAGGGGATAGAACATCTGATTAAATCTTCATATAAGGCATAATATCATATTGCGAAATGACAAATGTAAGTGCATAATTAAACTATGTAGTATGCGGATTCTGAATATTGTTTAATATTAAAATCATGTCAGGTGCTAATAGTTGAATGTTATTTTCATAACTAGAATAGTGATATTAAATCATTGATTTGCTAATAAAAAATTAAGAATCGCTTGGATTTATGATGTATTATTAAAACATTGTAAATTAATATCATATAAATTACTGTAATACTATAAAACAGTAGGTATGCATTACTCAAGATCCAGTTTGGCGGTTTTTCAATCAGGTATAGAGTTGTTGATTCAACGAAGTCTTCAGCAAATAACTGTACTGAATGCGATACGTCATTATGGATATGATGAACCCCGGCTGCATCAAATGCAGGCGCTAAATGCTGATTTATTGAAACTGGCTGAAACTGTAGAGCAGGCAAAGAAAGACCGACAGGCTTTGTTTAAGGAAAAACGGAGAATGTATGCGGCTATAAAACGTGACTATATGCGTTACCTGAAGCTCACCCGCATACTCTTGGCTGAGGATAAAAATGCGGTAAAAGTATTAATGTTAAATGGCATACGAGAGCGAAAACTAAAAGATTTCACTTTTCAAATGACAACCTTTGTATCCAATTTGCTGAATAGCCGGGATTGGCTCAATGCCTTGTCTGTTTATAATATTAGCCCTGAGGATTTACGGTCGCTTGATGCTCGCCTTAAAGACCTTATGCGACTGGATGGGCAGTGCAATGAGGCCCAGAATGAGGTGAAGCGATTGTTGATACAGCGCAAAAAAAAATTATTAGAAATGCAGCGGCAGGTGAGTGATTTCGTAAAAGTGTTACGGATTGCCTTGGAGCAGCAGTCGAACTTGTTGGCTGGGCTGGGCTTAACAACAAAAAACAAGGATTAAACGATAAATAGAACGGCTGGAGGGTCGAGAGAAGAGAAAGAATACCGGGTTGGCTGTAACTTATGAGCAATAATGTCGTAAAAAATTTAATTGTTTGAGATAGTTCGTTTCTGCATTACCGCAGAAGGGGCGAAGTGTGTGGTAATGATTGGCTTATTCATCGCCTTTAATAAGGTGTTGATAAAATAATTATAATAATCAGACCTAAGCTATGCGGGTATTGAAAACGAAATTATATTTTTATTGCTGTTTAGAGGGACTATGTGAAGTTGGGGACCCAATGTAAACTCATGTTTATGAAGAGAATGAAGCATTTATTTGGTGTTTTTGTATGTTTGCTATTGGCTGTAAATGTCTATGGCCAAGAATTTGGTGCCGGTGTTAACTCAGCGGATGAACAAGTCAAGCGAAATAAATTATATAAACAAGTAGAACGCCAAATTGCCAAAAGTGGGGCAAGCCTTAAAGGCTTAAGAGATTCTATATCGAGCTTGGAAGATCAATATTGTTCGGCCGGTGGTGCTGACGTCATTGTTCCCAATAGCTGGCATAAGGATGCCATAGATATCACTTGGCGTGTTTATACCACTGCTGGAGGGGTGCAAACCGATCATCCCGAGTGGTTTACCATCAATGGAAGCGGACAAAATACTGAACTGCATTTTTTACCACATCAAGTAGAGCCTCAATATTATGGGCAGTCTGTTGTGTTTAGCTACGTGCAAACCGATGGATTAGGCAATGTTGGAACAAGTTATGATTATACGCGCGTGTATGAGTCTCCGGCTGTTTTTAATCTGGGTAGCGATGCTGAAATATGTCAGGGTCAAACATATGACTTGGTGCTCGATGGATCAGAAGTAGGGGTTGAATACAAATTTTACCGCGATGGCACTCTCGTTAATGAAGTGCCTGAGTCAGGCACCGGAGGGGCAATGTCGTATCGTGTATCGCGCGCGGGGGTGTATACTGTAAAAGCGATTCACACTAAGGGTAAATGTGAAGTCGATATGAATGGATCGGCTACCTTAATAGTGAATTCCTTGCCGCCTATCACGGCTACTAATGGAGGAAATATTTGCTTAGGCTTACCCTTTACGCTGCAAGGTGGGCCTGCCGGTATGGAAAGCTACACATGGACTGATGAGAATGGTGATGTAGTAGGTGCTTTGCCTGAGTTAACATTAAACTCAAGCGCTTATGGTGTCGGTAGCCATACCTTTACACTGACTGTTGAAGATGGTAAGACTTGTGAAAATTCGGCTACGACGACGGTTGAAGTATTTGGCCTGCCCAACGTAACGGCGGCCAATAATGGACCGATCTGTGAAGGGGGAACGGCTACACTCGAAGCAACAGTAACCGGCGGCGAAGCGCCTTATTCCTATGAATGGACAAAAGTGCCTGATTTGACCATTGTGTCAACCAATAAAGATTATATAATCAATCCTGTGGTCGCGTCTGATGCCGGCACCTATGAAGTAAGCGTGTCAGATGCCAACGGCTGCGCTGCCACGGCAACTTCACAGACAACGCTTGAGGTTACTGAGCGCCCTACCGTTAGTATCGCCTATAATGATCCTGTTTGCGAAGGTCTGGCTTTAACACTAACGGCAACGCCTTCGGGAGGGACTACAAATTATTTAGAATATGTATGGTATAAGAATGGTCTGGAGATAGGACGAGGAGCTGCGAATACTTATACTATTAACCCTGCTGTTGCCCCAGATGATGACGGAACCTATAGTGTTACAGTGCAGGATGATGGTGGCTGTGTGAGTGATGCTGCACAAATAGCCGTAACCATTCATCCTAATACGCAGGCAACAGCAAGCAGTAACAGTCCTGCATGTGTAGGGCAAGATATAATGCTTACAGGTGGCCCTGCCGGGATGGACTCTTATGCCTGGACAGGTCCTGACGGATTTGTTAGCAATGAACAAAGTCCCGTTATTAGCAATGCTACCGCCGTTATGGCAGGTGATTATACCTTAACAATCATCGATGGTAACACTTGTACTACTAATGCGACTACTACAGTTGTCGTTAATGAACTTCCTTCTATTACGGCTGATAATGATAGTCCGGTTTGTGAAGGGCAGGATGTGAACCTTAGCTCTATAGTTAGTGGGGGGATGGCACCTTTTACCTTTAGCTGGAGTAAGGTAGGTAACCCAGCCGAAATATCGACTCAGCAGAGTTTTACTCTAAGCTCTGTTACTATGACAGATGCTGGTCAGTATCAGGTGAGTGTGGTAGATGATAACGGCTGTGAAGCGCCTGTGTCTGCTATAACTGAAGTAACGGTTAATCCAGTGGCAACAGTCACAGTAAGTAATAGTGGACCGGTATGTGCTGGTAGCGATATAACCTTAAGTGCTGAAGTAACAGGCGGTACCGGTCCATATGCCTATCAGTGGGTTAAGACCACAAGTGGTTTAACGGTCAGTACCGATCCTTCTTTTACGATCAGCGGTGCTAATTCGTTTGATGCTGGTGAATACGTGTTGCTTGTTACAGATGATAATGGTTGTTCACCTGCCGGGGCCTCAACCATTGTAGTTGTTAATTCGCAGCCAACGGTGAGCATTAGTTATAATGCTCCTGTGTGTGAGAATACCGACTTGATTCTAACAGCGGTAGCCGCAGGTGGAAATGGGGTTTATTCAGAATATGTTTGGTATAAAGACGGCGTAGAAATAGCTCGCGGTTCCGAGGCATCTCATACGGTTGTGGGGACTACAGTAGCCGATGGTGGAACCTACAGTGTTTCTGTTGAAGATAATATAGGCTGTAACAGTACCACCAGTGATTTGGCCGTTACCATTCATGCTAATCCATTGGTAACAGCAGACAATAACGGTCCGCTTTGTGCCGGGGATAACTTACAGTTGACCGGTGGTCCCGAATCTATGGATAGCTACTCATGGACAGGACCTAACGGATTTATTAGTACAGAGCAAAGCCCATTGCTAAACAATGTGACTACTGCAGCGACGGGTAACTACGAGTTAACGGTTACCGATAATAATACTTGTAGTGCTAGCGCAACTACCATAGTGGAAGTCAATGATATTAACGCGGCACTACGAATTAGTCCGGCACCTCCAGGGTCGTCTGTTTGTGAAAATACGGAGCTGACTTTTGTGGCGGATGCCACATTGGGCTCGGATGATTATACATACGAGTTTATTGTTAACGGTACGCCTCGTCCTGCAAGCGGAAATAGTATTGCAGTAGTAATTACAGAAAATACGACTGTTGAAGTAACCATTACGGATAATGTAACCGGATGCTCAGATTCTGATACGCAAACGATTAACATGGTTGCTGCGCCTAAGGTAAGTATTTCTGCCCCTAATGACGGTGATAATTATTGTGCAGGTCAGCCTGTTACTATTACGGCTGATCCTTACGATGCTGATTATCAGTACGAGTTTTTCTATAATGATGGTAACGGAGATGTTTCCCTGGGAGCACCATCGAACAACAATACAATTACTGTTGCCGATGGATTTGCCGCTGATGTAAGTATTTATGTGGTTACCTCCATTGATTTTGGATGTAGCTCACAGTCAAGTAAAGTGAATCTGACCATTAATCCCCTGCCAACTCCAAGTATTACCGGTAATACTGATGTTTGTGATGGGGTAGTAGAGCGCTACGAGACTGAGGCGGGAATGTTGGATTATGTTTGGGCTTATTCGGGTGGTCAACTTGTATCAGGTGGAAACGGAAATAATTTTATTGAAATACGATGGAATACAATCGGCACCGGTTCGGTAACAGTTACTTATAAAACAAATCCCGAAGCTTGTGCACCTACTTCACCCAGTACTTTGCCGGTAGTGGTGAGTGCCCTTCCGCTTATTACCATTGAGGGAAGAACGGAAGTGTGTCTGAATGAGGCAGGTGAGTATCGTACCCAAGCAGGTATGACCAATTATTTTTGGGATGTTGATGGTGGTACGATTACTGCCGGACAAGGCAGTGATGTGATCAACGTGACATGGGACACTCCTGGAGCGGGATGGATTGAGGTTAATTATGTTAACGACAATAGCTGTACATTGCCAGCTCCGGCTCGCACAGCCATTACTGTGCATAACAGACCTACGCCCACCATTAGTGGTGACTTATCGCCATGTCATAATGCAAACGAAATTTATACGACTGAAACGGGTCGCTCAAATTATACATGGTCCGTGAGTGGCGGTACAATTATTGGCGCTGATAACCAGGAGCGTGTAGAGGTGCTGTGGGATACCGAGGGTGATTATACCATCAGTGTTAATTATGCCGAAACTGCCGGTAGCTGTTCAGCACTTGTGCCTACTACAGAAAATGTGACCGTAAATTCATTGCCGCTTCCATCACTCGCTGGACCCAATGAAGCATGTGCCACATCGGGTGGGCATACTTATTCGACGGATGCCGGCATGACTAACTATGTATGGACCATTGTGGGTGGTGCTACTGCAGGTAGAATTGACAGTGGTGAAGGAACTAATGAAATTACGGTTACCTGGTTGACACCGGGAGAACAAATAATTGAAGTAACTTATTTGGATGCTAATGAATGTTCGCCGGCTCAGCCAACTGCTTATGTAGTTACTGTCAACCCTTTACCGGTGCCAACAATTACCGGTTCGCCTACAGTTTGTGAAGGATCAACAATGACTTATGTTACCGAGGAGGGCATGAGTAATTATGATTGGAAGCTAGGTTCTGGTGGTACTATTGTTGGCGCAAGTGATACTCATGTAGTCGAGGTGCAATGGGATGCCACTGGCGATCATGTACTTAGCGTAAGTTATACAGATGAGAAAACTTGTGATGCAGCAGTGCCTTCTACAGCAACCATTACTGTGGTTGATCTGCCAACACCTACCATAGACGGTTTGGATGTAGCTTGTGAAGGGCACACAATCACTTATACAACTCAGTCAGGAGCCATTAATTATGATTGGCAGATTACCGGCGGCACCATCGTGTCCGACCCATCATTACCAACCGTGGAGGTTGAGTGGTCTGATCCGTCTGCTCCCGTTCATGAAATTAGTGTGAACTATGAGCTATTTGGTTGTCCTGCCGTGGCACCCTTTGTGTTACCGGTTACCGTAAATGCTATTCCGGAAGTTAATGTGAGTGGTGAGACTTCTGTTTGCATTGGAACACAGCATGTTTACACAACTGAAGAAGGGCAAAATAATTATCAATGGAGTGCTACAGGTGGTACTATCCTTGAGTCTGCTCCCTACAGTAATAGTGTAACAGTGCAGTGGGATGTGCCGGGAGAGGCTACAATTGAGGTTAATTATGATAACTCAAGCGGCTGCTCAGCGGTGGAAGCTACTCAATTGACGGTGGAGGTAAATCAGTTGCCAATTCCTTCAATTACCGGAGATGCTTTAGCATGTAATACTTACAGTTCATCCTTCTCAACTGAAGTAGGAAAGACGGAGTATAACTGGAATGTTAGTGGAGGCGATATTATTAGTGATGATAATAACGGTACTATTGAGGTGGAATGGAAATCTGCCGGAACTAACACAGTTAGTGTTTCTTACAAAGATGAAAAACAATGTCTGCCTTCGGTGCCTACCGCGTTTACGGTAGAGGTATTGGAAACACCTGCTCCAACGATTACCGGTGGAATTGAAGTATGTAACAATAACTTTGAAGTTTATGAAACTGAGGCTGGTCACGAAAGTTACGTGTGGACGGTTCCCGCAGAAGGAACCATTGTTTCCGGAGATGCCACCGAAGCTATTACTGTGCGCTGGAATACACCGGGCACCTATACGATTGGTGTTAACTATCAGTATGCCAATGGCTGTGCTGCCTTAGCGGCTACTGAGATGGAGGTTACTGTGAATCCTTTGGCCGGCGTTTCGCTTACGGCTTCTGCTACCAACGTTATTGCCGGTACTGCAATAGAGTTCACGGCCGATGGTACAGACGTTGTTAATTATGATTATAAAGTAAATGGAGTTGAGGATGCTAGCCACGATGGTTCTGCCATCTACACCTGGACTCCCAATGATATTACTGATGACCAGACCGTTATCAGAGTTATTGCAGAAACCAGCACTGGATGTCTGGATAGCACGGAATTGGTAATCAGTGTATTCGAAGGTGTGATACCTACCAATGTATTACCATTCAATCAAAGTTACTGTGCTGGTAATCCCGAGGCTGTTTCCATATATGTGTCGCCCGATCTTATTGTGGGGGTAACTTATGAGCTCATCCGTAATGAAGATGGACAGGTGATGGGAACAGTGAATTATGTAGATCCCACAACTGAAGTGAGCTGGACCCATGGAGTTGATGGAGTGGACTTTACCTATGAAGGTACTGCTACTTACCGGGTAGAAGCCTATTGGCCGGATGTACCGGGCGACCGTATAACAATGGCTAACCCGGTTACCGTTACTGAGTTTGCCTTGCCGCTTGAACAAAAGCTAGAACCAACTGGTACGGTTAACGATTGTACCGATCGTGAAATCAAGCTGTTGGATTCCCAAACAGGTATGAGCTATGAGCTATACATCGGTGGTAACCCAACGGGTATTGTTCAGGAAGGAGCGGATGGAGTTGAAGTATCCTTTGGCACCCATAATACTATTGGTGAGTACACCGTGATGGGCTATAATACGGGTAATCCTCTTTGTGCTGTTCCAATGAGTGGAAGTTTCATGATTGATGTGGCCGGTGTTACCCCCTTCAATATGACCCCATTAGTAGAAGCGGACCGTCACTACTGTGCCGGCGAAGAAGGTGTGCAGCTTGGATTGGATGGTTCAGAGGCAGGTGTTGAGTACATACTGCAAAATGAAACTGCTGAGCTGGAAACAAAAACAGGAGATGGCAACGCCATTATGTTCGACGGCTTCTATAAGGAAGGTACCTATTCCGTAATCGTAAAAGTGGGTGGTGGTTGTGTATTCCCAATGGCTACTTCTGTTGTACTTAAGGAAGATGCCTTACCGACGGCCTTCACACTGTTAGCTGAAGATAAGGGTCACTTCTGTGCCAACGATATGGATGGTGTTGAGATATATCTTGATAGTCAGGAAGATGATATTGATTATCAGCTTTTCAGAGGAGCTGATGCTGTAGGCGAACCAATATCAGGAGTTACCGGTAATGGCAGCTTATCTTTTGGTCAGTTTACCGAAGTAGGAGAGTATAGAGTACTGGCTACAGATCAACAAAGTCAATGTATTTCCGAAACCAATGTACTTACCCTGGTCATCGATCCGATGGCTGAAGTGCGTACACTACAGGGCGATACTATTTTCTGTGAAGGTGGAGAAGCTCAGCTGCGTATTGCTGCCGAAGCCGGTGTTACTTATGAACTCTTGCTTGATGGCCTGGCAACAGCAGATTTTGGTACAGCAGCAGATCCGTATATTGTTTGGAGCGTATCGGCTGAAGGTACTTATACTGTTCAGGCTAACAAGAGCAATGACAACACTATTTGTGGCCCATTACTAATGGCCGGTGAGGTGAAAGTAAAAATGGTTCCATTACCTGAAGATCGTGAAGTACGTTTCGTCGAAGGTGATAAGAAGGCCTGTGCCGGGGATACTATATTGGTAATTAATCCGCAGGCTGAGATGCGTTACGCTCTGGTGAGTAACATCAACAATGAAGAAGTGCCGGGTTATTCTAAGCAAGGAACTGAACTCAATGCCGATGGTCATGTAGAGTTTGTGATCAACGACGATGGTGGACGTTATCGTGTAGTCGCCTTTAATGGTAAGTGTGACTTTATATTGGATAATACCGATGCGGATAATGAGATTGTTGTCAATAACCCCAATGCGGTAGGCAAGAAGGAATTGCGTGCACCTAATGCAATTTGCGAGGGTGATGGTTTAGTAAGTATTGAGTTACTTGGAGCCGAAGCCGATGTGAATTATATATTATTCAGGGTACGTGAAGATGCTGATGCTGGCATTGATACGCTTAGAGGCGTGGCTGGTGATAGCTTCTTTAAGCCACTTATGAACGAAGGTGAGTACTATGTTGTAGGTTACCGTGACGCTGTATATGATCCATTAAACCAATGTAATAATGAAATGCTTAACCGCATTACTATTAAATACAACCCCCTACCAACGGCTTATCGCTTAATGGCGGAGCCATATGGTTGTGGCAGTGCAGAGGCTGTGTTAGCATTAGAAAATACGCAGGTAGATCATAATTACTATCTCTTCTATCACAATCCTGCATCAGGTAAGGAGCACATTGAAACCATTGCTGGTACAGGTGCTAAGTATGAGTTTGGCAGCGTTAGCAAGGCGGGCGCTTACACTGTGTATGCCATCTCTGATAAAGGATGTTCGTCAAGTATGAAAGATACTGTAAGCGTATCCTTTACCGATGCTGTTACTGACTTTAAGGTAGTAGGTGAATCACCTTTGACTTATTGCGAAGCTGAAGGAGCCTATGAGCTGATGCTCGAAGATCAGGAAGAGGGAGTGGTCTATAGTGTGCATAGTGCAACCGACTTGATAAGTCAGGTGGAAGGCACAGCCGCCGGTGATGCATTAAGCCTGGGACAATTTACCGTAGGTACTTACACCATTACGGCAACAAGGGGCACAGGCTGCTTCGTGGATATGAATGGCGGCGAGACAGTTACCATCGAGATGCAAACTAGTCCGCAGCCCTTCGATTTAAGCGTTAACGATGGGAATGTATGTGGTAATGTAGGAGCCATTATTACTCTAAGTGGTAGTGAGGAAGGACAGACTTATATACTGGAAGCCGATGGCATAGATCAGGAAGATCCTAAAGTGGGTGCTGCTGATGGAGCACCAATAGCATGGGAAGTAACCGAACCGGTGAGCGGTGAGGTACTCTATGAAGTGATTGCTGTTTCGGGCGGTATGTGCGATGTATCCATGGGTATGGTTGAAGTCAACTATAAGGAAATGCCTGCGGCACCTGTTTTATCACCAGCTACCGACCAGGAATATTGCTTTGGCCTGCCCGGTATTAGCCTTAGCGTTGCTAATACAGTAAATAATGTAGGTTATCAATTAATTAACGAAGCTAACGAGGTAACAGCTTATCTTACGGGTAACGGAGGCGAAGTAAGTTTCCCTAATCCGATAAAAGGTACGCACACGTATTATGTGAAAGCCATCGATTTTAATAGTGGTTGCCCAAGTGAGAGTGCTCCTATCGTGGTTACTGAAAAACCAGAATTGGTTGTTTATAATGTAACTCTTCATTATGGAAATGGAGAAAGTAATTACGATTGCATTAGCAGCTATTGCTATGGTCTGATACATGCTGATACCATTAAGCTGGATATGTCCCAGGAGGGGGTAGATTATATCCTCTATAATACGGGTACAACTGAACCGGTCAGTACAGTGGTCGGTACAGGTGCTGAAATAAGCTTCGGCGTGCAGTCAGAGGGTGGTGATTATTACGTGGTGGCACGCAGCCAGGGGTGTGATGTAACGATGAATGGAAGCGTTCGCCTTGCAGTAGAACCTTTGGTTGCCATCAATGATGTGTTTGGCTTGCCCAATGGCGAAGCGATCGGAGAATTTAACGTGACAGAAAATGACCGTTACCTTTCCGGTGTGGATTACTTCCCCAACGAAGAAAATGACGTTGACAAATATCGTAATTTGCAATTTGAGATTATCAGCAGCTGGGATTATATCGATGACAAGGGTGAAGTGCGAATGTTTGAGACCATTGGTGATGCAAGTATCAACAGTGAAGGTAAATTGGAGTATAAGAAGCTACCTAACTTCTTCGGTCGCGATTCGGTGCGTTATCGGGTAATAAACACGGAGCAGCCCGACCGTCAGGACGTTGCAACGGTATTCATCTTCATAGGTAACGTAACGGTTGATGATGATCAGGAGCTGTTGTTGCCTAATGCTTTCTCGCCAAACGATGACGGTATTAACGATACCTATGTGGTGAGTGGTACTTTTGTGAATGAAAATACCGTTTCTAAGCTCGAAGTATTTAACCGTTGGGGCACCGTAGTGTACCGTTCTAAAGGCGATGGCTATGGCAAAGGTGGTCAATACTGGGATGGTCGTGCCAATGCTGGAGCCATGGTATCTCTGGGCGATAAGCTGCCAAGCGGAACTTATTTCTATGTGTTTACCATAGACGTGAATATCGATGGTGAGCAGCAGACCAAACAATATTCCGGCTTTATTGAACTAAGAAGATAAATGATTAAACTATGAGATATTTATTAATCATATTGTGCATGCTGATGTTGGTTGGCTCCGCCACGGCACAGGATCAGGTACAATACAATCACTATATTGCCAATCAGGGTGTGTTAAATCCCGCCTATAATGGTACCCGGGATGTAATTAGTGGACTAACTTTGCACCGGAGTCAATGGTTGGGCATGGACGATTCGCCCATGAGTCAGGCCATTAATGTGCACGGCCCCATTGAGGATACCAATCTGGGTGTGGGTGTTGTACTTGAGAATGATCGCATTGGTTTTACAAATAGTTTCAATTTTATGGCTGCCGGTTCCTATAAGTTGGAAATGGGAAGACGCAAGTTTTTATCATTAGGATTACAGGTGGGGGTTACCTCAAATGTGTATGATGGAACTAAGGCCATTACCGATGATTACGGAGATCCAATGTTTATGCGTAAGGAGTCAATCTTGGGTTTCAATTTTGGTGTGGGTGCTTATTACTACGCCGAAAATTATTTTGCCGGGTTTTCAATACCACGATTTTTTAGCCCATCATTCGATGAAGCACAAGAAAATGATGGTGATTTTAAAAATACCGTAAGTTTTGAAAATATGCATACTTATTGGTACGGTGGCTATATCTTTGATTGGGGCGAGGTAAAAGTTAAACCTACTGCATTAATACGTGCTGTGGTGGGTGCACCCCTTACCTTTGATGTCTCTGGTAATGTACTATTAAGTGAACGTCTTTGGTTAGGAGCAGGCTATCGTAGTATCTCCGAAGTGGTCTTCCTGACTGAGTACATAATCAACCGGCAATGGTCGGTTCGTTATTCCTTTGACTATTCATTATCGCCACTGAATAAGTTTGGACAGTATGGCTCACATGAAATAGGATTACAGTTCGATTTCTCATTTAATAAGCGGGCTGGTATGCGATCGATCCGATATTTCTAAAAAATATCATGAAGTAAATGAAAACGATTTTGTTTGATAAAACAGTGAAGCGATGAAACCTAATTCTCGAATATTATTTCTATTTCTTATGCTGCTGGCAGTGTTGAGTGCACAGGCGCAGCGTAGTGAACTAAGAAAAGCGCAGCAGTTTTTGGCTAACGAGGAATACTACAGGGCATTGGAGTATTATAATATGGCAGCTGAAAAAGGTGCTGAGTTTGATACTCAAACAAAAATTGAGATTGCCCGATGCTATTTTCACCAGAAGAATCAAAACGAAGCTTTGAGTCGTTACGAAGCTTTGCAGGATGATTTAAAGGGAGAGGATATTGTTAACTTCGCTGTGTGCTGGCACCAGGCCGGGGGTTTTGATCTGGCCATCGAGTGGTATACAAAGGCCAAGCAGGAGGGTGCCAATCCCATAGACATGGATAACCTGATTAAATCCTGCGAGTGGGCCAAAGAAAATGGGGGCTTTAACCCAGATGTGGTGGTTAACCCTGCCGGTTTGCTGGTGGGCGATCAGTCCTTTGGTATTCAGTATTTCAAAGAGGGTGTAGTGTATTCTGCCGAGAAGGAAGGACGTAGCAAAGAAGTAGATCGCTCGGGCAAAGGCTTTCTCAACCTCTTCTATTCCGAGCTGGTGGATGGTGAGATTCAGGAAGGGAAAAGGTCTTTTTCAAAAAATCTCGAGTCGGATTATCATGTTGGAGCCACTGCCTTTACCAGCGATTATAAACGTATTTATTACACCAAACCGGTGCGCATCCGCGGTGGCGACAGTCGCCTGAAGATTTTCACTTCCGAATTTGACGGTAGTGAGTGGGTCAACGAGCGGGAACTGAGCATCAACGACAATGCCTATAATACGGCTTATCCGGCTGTATCACCCGATAATAAATATCTTTATTTTTCATCAACTCAAAGAGGCGGTTTCGGCGGAAAAGACTTATGGCGTGCCGAGATTAAATCATCGGGCGATGTAGGTAATGCCATTAACCTGGGGCGTGAGATCAATACTTTTGGCGATGAGGAATGGCCTTTTATCGATCAGGAGGGTAATCTGTTTTTTGCTTCTGACGGACACCGTGGTTTTGGTGGACTCGATATTTTTAAGGCCGAATATACGCCCAATGGTTTTGGAGCACCGGTTAACCTTCGTCAGCCTATCAACGGCGGTATGGACGATTTTGGTTACGTATTAAGCCCCATTGATCCAAGTCGTGGTTTTCTGTCGTCGAACCGTCTGGGAGATGGGAGTAACGACGGGGTTTTTACCATAGCACCACCCGTTGAAGAAGTTGAGGAAGATGATGCACCGCCTATTTTTGGCCTCGACGAAGTACCGGTGGTGGATATGCAGGATGAGATACCCGTGGTGAGTGAACCGGAAGCGTCTACAGTGGATTTATCCATGTATCCCACCAGTCTTAGCACTAAGCTAACCTCTACCTTTAATGGCGGCCCTATTGCCGGGGTAACTATATTGATAAGGGATGCTAATACTGGTGAAGAAGTGGTAACAGGAAAGAGTGATTCAGAAGGACGTATCGAGTTGAGCATCCCTGATGGGTATAAAAAAGAGGATCAGGAATTTGAAATTATTGTATCCAAAGGTGATGAATATAAAACCAAGCGCATGCTGGTAAATGTTATGGAAATTGAAGACATTAATAATAATGGCCTGATGCTAACTCCGATTTTTAACGATGATGTGCTGGATGATATTGGTAAGATGGTGGTGCCTTATCGTGATAATACGATTACTAAGGAAGGGCAGGCTGTTTTGGATCGTTTATCCACCTATCTTTTGCAAAATCCAAATATTGTAGTGAAATTGAATGGACATACCGAGGCGAAAGGTAACCGCTATAATAACCTTCGGGTATCTCAAACAATTGCCGATAAGGCCGAACAGGTAATGATCGCCAAAGGCGTTAACGATGATCAGATGATACCGCGAGGATATGGCGAGCGCTACCTGATTAATAAATGTAAGCGCGGCGTGTATTGTTCCGACAGCCAGCATCTGGTGAACCGGCGAATCGAAGTGGTTGTTTGGCGCATTCGTGATTAATGATTAACTATAACACCCTAATAGCTTGTCAATAATGAATATGAAAACCATTATACTGCTTACTTTAATTCTGGTAAGTAATCCGGCTCTCAAAGCCGATAAATTAGAGAAGCTGCGCACCAATAAGAAGATTATTCGGATGGATGAACCGCGTGCGCCGTACTATGCCATTCAAATAATAGCCTTGCGCAAGGCACCGCAGGTTCCAGCGTTTTTTAAAAATGTAGAGGTGGCGCGGGAGTATCCTTGTGCCGATGGTTACCTGCGTTTTACCGTAGGCGATTTCAACAGCCATGGTCAGGCTAAAGCAGCCCTTCAGCAGATTCGTAATCTGGGATATCAGCAGGCCTTTGTAGTGAATACAGCTGAGTATGTGCTACGCAATCAGTCAGATTCCGGCAGCAGCTATCTGAAAGGAAAGATCGATCCTAATAAAACCTATACCATTCAATTGAGTGCCTTTCGTTTTCCGGTTTATCTGACGCATTTTAAGGGCATCGACGAGGTGATGGAGTTTCGTATGAAAGATAAGATCTTTCGCTACACAACGGGCTCTTTTAAGGGTGATGTAGCTATTCAGGAACTGCAGAAAGTAAAGGATTTAGGGTATAAAGATGCCCACTTGGTTGAATTTGACAAGTACTTGCCATTCAAGATTGAATAAATTATCGTAATTTTGTGCCAATAGCAAGCCGGTCTATCGCTGCAAACTTTCGGTTTGGAGAGGAAAGTCTGGGCAATATAGAGCACCGTACTTCTGAAAAGGAAGATGTTCGTGAGGGCATAGTAACGTAGCAGAAAATAACCGCCTTCGGGTAAGGGTGAAAAGGTGAGGTAAGAGCTCACCAATGGGGTAGGTAACTATTCCAGTTGTACGTCTTACGGATTGCAAGACCATGTATATCATAATTCCGCAAGGAGCAAGGTGGCTCGCTTTGTTTCGTAAGAAGTTGTGAGGGGTAGGTCGCTCGAAATAACAGGTGACTGTTGTTCTAGATAAATGATAGACGCTCCGCAAGGAGAGACAGGACCCGGCTTACAGGCTTGCTATTATTTTTTCTTCCTTTAAATCACTATCCATGAAAAACCGTGTAACACGTTTAATTCACTTTTTTAAGGAAGAAATATGGCGCATCAGAGCCGAGAAAACATCTAAAAGACAGTTTTTCTTAATACGCTTACTGCGCATTCTTAGTATCGCTGTGCAGGGATTTATCAACGATAAGTGTCAGCTTAAGGCCTCGGCACTTACCTTCTACTCGCTCCTGTCGGTAGTGCCGGTAGCAGCTTTGGCTTTTGGGATAGCCAAAGGTTTTGGCTTGGATCAGAAGCTGCAGGCCATATTAACCCAGAAACTGGAAGGTCAGGAGGAAGTGCTTGATTTTATCTCTAATTTTGCTTTAAACTACCTTGAGAAGACACCCGGAGGGGAAATAGCCGGAATTGGTTTGGTAGTGCTATTTTGGTCAGTCATGAAGGTATTCGGTAATATCGAGCATTCCTTTAATGACATTTGGGAGGTGAAGCATGCGCGTTCCTTTATCCGTAAATTCAGTGATTATATTTCCTTGATGCTGCTTGCCATTATCTTTATGATATCAAGCAGCGGAATGGCGGTGTTTGTAACGGAACATCTCGAGAATATGGGTTTTGAGCGTAATGGGGTATCTTCCCTCATCTATGCTTCTTCCAATATTTTGGTGTGGATTGTTTTTACCTTGCTTCTTTATATCATGCCCAACACCCGGGTGAAGTTCAAGGCAGCCTTGTTTGGGGGTATCATTGCCGGTTCACTGTTTCAGGTACTGCAATATGGCTATATCCATTTTCAGAGCTCTGTAACCAGTTACAACGCTATTTATGGTAGTTTTGCAGCCCTTCCATTCTTTCTGATATGGATGCAAGCCAGTTGGCTCATTGTTCTGCTGGGAGCCGAGCTTTCATTTGCCTTTCAAAATGCCGACAGCTATGAGTTTGATGCCGACACACGCCGCGTCAGCTATGCCTATAAGCGCCATGTAATCCTCATGGTAGCCTCATTTGTCATCAAACGCTTTGAGCATGGAGGAAAAGCGCCCAATAATATGGAGCTGTCCAATGCACTGAAGCTTCCCATTCGTCTCATTAACGAGGTGTTGTATGAGTTGGTCATCAGTAATGTGTTCTCCGAAGTCAATAGCGATGATGAGAAAGAAACTTTCTACCAACCGGCACTGGATATCAATCAACTTACGGTAATGAAAGTAATTGGCATGGTTGAGGCCAAGGGAAGCCGCGACCTCCATTTTGAAGAGACCAGTCATTTGCATAACCTGCAAAATATACTTACAGAATTTGATGAGCTGCTGAAGAACAACAAAGGAAATATCCTACTGAAAGAGCTTTAGTAGTAGGAAGTAAAAAAGGCAGTCGCCCTAAAAAAGGATGACTGCCTTGCTTATAAGGACCGCACCACCCGGGATTATTTAAACTCCTGTAAACAGGATTTGAGTGCATGTAATTATCGATAATCCTCCGTACTATAAATAGTAACCCAAAGGGCGAGGCCCGCTCTTTAAAAACATAGCGTCACTCGGTATTCTGGTAGTGTTGAGTTTAACAATCTAAATACGACTGATGCGGAATGTCTTTGTCAATGATCGTACTACAAATATAAGCTTTTACAAGGCTGTATCCAAGAAAATACAAGGCTTATGAAGTGATAAATGAGGGAAAATGCTGAGTGATAAATTATTAAAATTAGTATTTTTATCAGCTTGTTAATACGGGTAAATCAAAGATAGAGCGCGAAGGGTATGTATGTAATCGTTGATATTGAAACGACAGGTGGTAATATGAAGAGTGGCAAGATTACCGAAATTGCCATTTATCGGCATGATGGGGAAAAGGTAGTGGATGAGTTTGTTAGTCTGGTAAATCCGGAGGCTTATATACCGCCCTTCATTACTTCGCTTACAGGCATTACCAATGCGATGGTAGAAGATGCTCCCCCATTTTATCAGATTGCCAAGGAGGTTGTTGATATTTGCAAGGGCGCTGTGTTTGTGGCCCATAATGCTGCTTTTGACTACAATTTTATCAAAGCGGAGTTTAATAGTTTGGGATACGAATTTGAGATGCCCACAATATGCACGGTTAAGTTGGCACGTAAGCTCTTGCCCGGTCATGCCTCCTACAGTTTGGGTAAAATATGCCCTGATTTGGGCATTAGCAACTATGCACGACATCGGGCAGCCGGTGATGCTTTGGCCACCGTGGAACTGTTCGAAATATTATTAAAAAAGAATAACGGTTTACTTAATCCTGAGGATCCCTATCAGCAATTTTCTGCCGATGGCTTGCATTCAGGGCTGTCCATCGATCATATTAAGACTTTACCAGCGCAAACGGGTGTTTATTATATTCATAACGATAAGGATGAACTGATATATATTGGTAAAAGTAATAATATACGCAACCGCATCATTACGCACCTGGGCAATCCGCGCACTAAAAAGGGCATTGAGATGAAGCAAAATGCCGCCGTTATAAGCTGTTGTATCACCGGAAGCGAGCTGATTGCCCTGCTGAAGGAATCAGAGGAGATAAAGCAGGATAAACCGCGTTATAATCGCGCTCAGCGACGCCGAAAGAATAGCGTGGGGCTGTATCATTACACCGATCGGAAAGGCTATGAGCGGCTACTATTGAAACCGATTGGTGGAGTAGAGGTGCCCGCTGCCTCATTCGATACCCTGAAGGAGGGGCGTGAGCGCTTGTTTCAATGGATTGAGGAATATGCCCTGTGTCAGCAGTTGTGTGGCTTGTACGAGGGTAAGCATGGCTGTTTTCAGTATCAGCTGAATTCTTGTAAAGGAGCTTGTGTGGGTGAGGAGCCCGCCGCCGACTATAATCAGCGGGTCGATAAGCTGCTAAGCACGCTGTCCTACGGCTATCAAAACCTTGTGATTCTTGATCGTGGCCGTAATGTGACCGAGATGGCTGTTGTTGTTATTGAAAATGGTTCTTACCTGGGTTGGGGCTATATCGATGAAAGTGCTTGTGTAAGTGACCCTCATACCTTTAAAGAGTACATTACCCGCTACGACGACAATGGTGATACCCGAAGTATTATCAGTAACTATCTGCGCAACAGAAAATATTCAAAACTTATTCCTTATTAAGCTGAGTTCAAAATTTTACTTGAACTCAGCTTAATAATATTGGTTTTTATCTTTTAAGGAGGTTGAATACCTGATTATTTACCTTTAAGATATAGTAACCCTTGGGTAGACTGCCTGTGGAGAGTGTATTGCGACCTTTTCCTAAGGTAGTTTGCATCATTAACTTACCGGTTAGATTATAAATTGTAGCCTTTACATAAGGTGCGTCTGATGTGACATATAAGTATGAGCGAAATAGGGTTGGGTGTACCGTTATGCCCTGGGAATCTATTTCATTCACATTGGTGGCGGTGTAGTGATACCTTTCGCGTGTTGAATTTTGGTAGACGGCCAAATTCGGAATCCATAATTTAGTGATGCGTTCCAATAGCTTGGCACTTGTGCCTTCGTAGCTAAGTTCGTAAAGGGAACCAAACATTTGTATCCAAACTTCATCGCCTGCATGCATTTCGGTTTTTTCTTCGATTATATTGCCAAAATTATCCATCTCAGTGGTTTCTTTATCAACTTGGATCAAAACGCCTGAATCATAGTGGTGTTGAATATGATAAATCAGTAGGTCACTTTGGTATAATTTGTCGTAATAGGTCTTTAACCAGGCGTTGGCTTCCCAAGATTCCTGTTGGGTACTTTCGTAGTTATCCTTGTCCTCGTAGGTGTAGCGCTCATAGTTGTGCCAACTGGCATTGAACCAGTCCAAATAGGTTTCGATAATGACCGGGGCCCGCCCGTTGCCATCACCTTCGGGGTATTCGGCTTCCATCTTTTCATCATTAACATAGCTGGTTGGGGCGTTTATGTCGCCCGTGCCTTGGTAGGCCTGAAAGGTATATGTTTCGAGGTAGCTCTTGTCCAAATCGCCGTTCCAGTAATACCAGCTAACATCAATATAGCGGCCGATAAGTTCCAGAACGCCGTCTGTTCCTTCATAGTCTAAAGCACTGACCGGGTATGGATTGCCATTGTAGAAAAACTCTGTTTTGTATGTGGGCAGCCAGGCGTTGTCTTGCAAATAGTACCGGGTTTCTTCCTTTAATAAATCATCGGTGTAAGTGCGTTCTATTTTATAACCGTTTGTTTCTACCCATCCAATACCTTCCTGGTAATAGGAAAAGATCTCGGACAGCATGTTGCCTTCAGTATCGTAGCTGCGCTCTATACGTTCGCCACTTGCCATGACCCAAGTGTCAATTTGCCAGATTTCGTAAATCGTTTCGCGAATTCGATCATATTCATCATAGGCGTAGCTGTTACGGAACTCATTTACATAGCTGCTGCTGCCATCGTCATACCGCTGGTTAGTAGATTGAGTCAGTCGGTTTTGGTCGTCGTAGACGTTCAATGTTCGATTATATTGGCTTGTCATTACCGTTACATTGCCCGCGGCATCGTATTCAAAACTGATGCTGTAATCAAACACCCAGTCATTGCCTTCCCAATAGTCGACAGCTATGCTTGAGGGTAAAAAGGTGCTATGGCTGCTTTTTAGTTGGGTGACTTTCTGTTTGGCCTTCGTTTCTGCCTTCCGGTTGAAAGGGGTGTTGCGCTGGGCTGTTACCTGAACCAACAGGCCCATCATGATTAAGAGCGTAAATGTTGTTTTCATAGATCTTGTTTTGGTTGTGTCTGTATGTTGTTTTATAGCAGACTTTCTTCACAAGATATCTAATGATGACGTTCTTGTCAATTGGCTACATTAATTTGTGAGTTGTTTTTGACGGAAGTTTCGTTTCGTCACATGAAGCGCTGTTGTGCTCTTAAATTTTATTCACGGAACGGTTCTTTCTAAGCATCTTCCGATAGAGAACCGTTCCATAACAAATCTTGAATGCTACCGATACATTTTATTCATCAGTATATGATCCATTAGCGTGATGGCGGCCATGGCCTCAACGATGGGCACGGCACGTGGTAGCACGCAAGGGTCATGACGGCCCTGGGTGGTGGATTTGATTTCCTCGCCTTGCCTGTTCACGGTATTTTGCTCCATCAGAATGGTGGCAATGGGTTTAAAGGCCACATTGAAATAGATATCTTCGCCATTACTGATGCCACCCTGTATGCCGCCCGAGCGGTTAGTTCGGGTGCGTACCCGATTACCCTCCATATAAAACTCATCGTTATGCTCAGAGCCTTTCAAATCAGTGGCGCCGAAGCCCAGACCGTAATCAAAGCCTTTTACCGCATTGATGGACAGCATGGCCTGGCCTAAGGTGGCGTGCAGCTTGCCAAAGACGGGATCTCCCAGGCCGGCGGGTGCATTTTTGATCACACAGCTGATCACACCGCCTACCGAATCATGATTTTTCCGAATGGTATCGATATAACTAATCATCTTTTCTGCTGTTGGCGCATCGGGGCACCGCACAATGTTATTTTCAGTATTTTCCAGGTTCAGTTCCTGATAGGGTTTATCCAGCTGTATAGCACCTACCTTGGAGGTAAAAGCCTGAATGGTAATACCCATTTGCTTCAGCATCAGCTTGGCTACGGCACCGGCTACCACGCGGGCAATGGTTTCGCGGGCCGATGAGCGGCCGCCACCCCGGTAATCGCGTATGCCGTATTTACTCTGATAAGTATAGTCGGCGTGAGAGGGACGATACACATCGGCTATATTGCCATAGTCCTTGGAGCGTTGATCTTTATTCCATATCACAAAACCGATGGGTGTGCCGGTGGCTTTCCCCTCGAATATGCCCGACAGAAACTCCACCTTGTCCGCTTCATTACGTGGGGTGGTAATGGCCGATTGTCCGGGGCGTCGCCGGTCAAGCTCGCCCTGAATAAAATCTTCGTCGATCAGAGTATTGGGCAGCACTCCTTCAATGATACCACCTACAGCTTTACCATGCGACTCGCCAAAGGAGGTGAGCTTGAACAAGGTGCCAAAAGAATTTGCAGACATATTGCGCTTTGATTATAGTTTGAAATAAAATGAATGGTAAAAATAGTTGTTTATAAGCATACACCCAAAAGTGAGTGATAATTATCATCGTCTGGTGGGCTTTGATCTGTAAGCAGGATAGGCCAGAAAAGTACAAAGAATCAAGTCTATTGACAGCTTGCTTATATTTCTGCCAAAAAGCACATCAATTTCAATTGTCAAATATTACTGAAAAGGCACAAAAAAGGGAAGTGATAACACTTCCCTCTGATATTCAATAGTATTTTTCGATTAACCACATGAGCAGCCACCGCCGCAGCCACCTGATCCACATCCGGTATCGCAAGATGCCATCAGTTCATCTTCGGTAGCCTCGCGTACTTCCAGTACTTCACCTTTAAAAAACAGGTTGTCGCCGGCTAGGGGGTGGTTAAAGTCCATTTTTACTTTTTCTTCACCTACCTCAAGCACCAGCCCGTTCAGGCGATTGCCATGGGCATCCTGCATCGGTACATGATTGCCAACCGCGATGAGTTCTTCATCAATTTTTCCTTCTACTTCAAAAATATTCTTCGGAATCTCAACGATGGCGTTGGGGTTCACTTCGCCGTAAGCTTCAGTAGCTTTTAGCTCAAAGTCAAAGGCAGCGCCCGAAGTAAGACCTTCCAGTTTAGTTTCGAACATTTCCAGCATTTTTCCTGCTCCAAATACAAAGCCAAGAGGTGCTGCTGATTCTGTTTTTTCGATCACTTCTCCTTCGGCGCTGTTGGTGCGCAATTCGTAAGAAAGGGTAACAAATTTATTTCTTCCGATTTCCATTTTATAAAATTTAGTATTGTTATCGTTTTTAAGTCGATGGTCTTTTTAAAATCAATCCAAACAAAAACACTTGATTTACAAGTAATTTATCTCACCTTTTATTTTAAAAAGTCAGTGCAAAGTAAAACAGTTTTTTAAAACCAACCAATCAATCGTAGTAAAAAGACAACGTACAAAGAAAAAAGTTCAACCACAGCCTGGCAAATCTTAGATAAGAGTACTGTTGGCCAGGATAAGGCAGCTCATAAGTCAATGATGGGGAATTAATAGTTTGTGGCTTTCGCTATGTGATTTAAAACTTAAACGCAATAAACAGATGCCGTGATAGCGATTAGTAAGTTGTATGCGTGCTTTGCCCCCGATAAGTTGTACTTGTCCCTGGTCGATCAGTCTACCACTGAGGTTGATTAGTTCCCAGGGAAGCGTTTGAATAGCCGTGTTGCTGGTTTCGATGTGTACTTGCCTGTTAACCAGGTAAACTGTGCTGCTAAATTTATTTTTAGGCAGCCCTGTTGGGGGGGTGCTGCTAATGCTGATGTCATCAATGGCGGCCCCCATACCCTGTAGATAAAAATCATCGTAATAAAATCCAATTTGTACATTTTCAAGAGCTGCTTCCGGCGGTAAGGAGCAAGTGGCGCTATACCATTTTGAAGAGGCCACAGGTTGGGCTACTTTGGTCCATGCTTCATCGCCAATTTGCCGGTAGGCCAAATGCATTTCATCAATAACATTGTACATACCGGTTACAAATATATATCTGTAGGTAACCACTATGTTGCTGTGCCCGGCCAAATTAAGGGGTGGTGAGGCGGCTACATCACTTACGTGTGCGTGCCATGTGTTAATGCCCGAGTCGATCCAGATGAAATGGCCTTCGGTATTGTCAAAGTTTAAATAATAGGAGGTAGTAGAGTCTTTAGTGCCCCATCGCCATCCATCTAGGCTACCTTTCATTTCCCAGTCCGACGGTGTTGCCTCGAAATTGGTAGCATAGGGTGTTGTAAGCATTTCGCGAGGCATCACATCGATGGTGTTGCTTGGAAGGCTAAGCTGATCATTGGCATAGCTGGCACGTACTTGAAATCGATATAGAGTGCCATTATTTAGGTTGGGTGCTGTAAAGCAAGTATCGCCGGTACTGCCAATAAGTTCGTTATTGCAGTATATAAGGTAGCAATGCGGGGAGATGGTGGGGGGTGTCCAGTAAAGTCGGGCTTGATTTGTGGCCTGACGGTAGCGCAGGTTTGTGGCAGGATAGAGCTCATCTGTAATATCATGTCCATAAATTACCAGACTGTATGATTGTGGGTCATCTTCTTTGTAGGATGTTGCACTGACAACGATGCAGTAGTCGCCAGGCGGTGGATTATCCAGCTGTATTTGCTCCACATTATCGATGCAGTTCGTTCCTTTTGTTGCGGCGTTTGTCGGATTGGCAGGATCCAGCATCCAGGGGTAGTGTATCTCGCCCGTTGCTTCATTAATCAGTGTGAGATCCAGATTATTGGACAGGGCTGCTTGTGTCTGATCTCCCGGTGTATTAACAGGCCCCGGTGGATCGGTCCAGCAGAGTGTCATTTTTAAGGACTCCTGTCCTTGGTTAATGTGGAGTGGGTAGCTGTGTGCTGCACCTTCATTCAGGGTATTTTGTTTGATGCAGGCACCGCCCGAGGCCATGTCGTTTAGCATGCAGGAAGCCGCCCTTTCCGTGTTGAGCAAACCCCATCCGTATTGGTAGTCGGGTCCGGGTGATGAGCCACACTCATCGGCTGTGTTGATCAGGAGCGCCTTAAGGCTGGAGGACCATAAGGAGATGCCGGGCTGACGCTGCTGCTGGTACTGTAAAAGTAAAGCGAGGGCACCACTTACCGAGGCAGCAGCCATGGATGTGCCTGAGTAAATGCTGTAAGCATCCAAACTGTCGCTCACACAAGAAAAGAGACCTTCGCCATTGGCCACCAAATCGGGTTTTATACGGCCATCGTTACAAGGACCAAAGGCGCTGTAAGCAGCTATTTCCACGCTCTCTGCCGATATATAGCCTTGTGGCAGGTCTTTGACCGAACCAATCACCAGGTTATTTTTTGCCACCGCTTTGGGCGTCAGACAGCCATAGCCCGTTGTACCACCGTCAATGCTATGGATGTCGTTGGCTTCTACCCATCCATCGATCCAATCAAAGTGCCTTACCGGCTGATTGACCGGCCCCTGACCCCGGTCATTGCCGGCAGACTTAACCATTAGATAGGCCGGGGCATGGTAGGCCATGAAATCAATATCCTGACTGGTAATATCATATAGACCAAAGCGTTTGTCAGTATCCGGGTCTTCACTTAACAGGCCGTGCCAGTACCAGGTTTCGTTCTGTAGGTTGAAGCTCCAGCCACATATAGCTCCATAAGAATGGTTGGAAAGGCACAGCCCTTCGGAGGCGGCCAACGCCATTTCTGCTTCGTCATTGCCAAAATCATAAGCCAGTATGCTCGCTTTCCAGGCCAAGCCTTTGCTCTCGGCGACTACACCTGCTGCATTAAGTGTACCTGCAATATGTGTGGAGTGGTTCAGCAGAAAGGAGGGTTTGTCCCGCTGCCAGATACCTTGTTCAACTGCAAACTCCTGATGGGCTTGCAAGACGCCACCTCCATCCCAAAGACCTATTTCAATGCCGGTGCCATCGAGCTGAAAACCAGTATTCCCCGTTGGCCACACAGCATCGGCGGCAATGGTAAAAGCTGCCATAGTGTTGTGAGTGCTCAGGTAAACGGGGCGTTTATTGCGAATCCATTGTAATACGGCTACACCACCCCGATTATTGGGTATAACGCGCGATAGCTCATAGCGCTTGGCAAAAGCTTCTAATAGGGCTTGCATGTGATCATATTGCAATTGCCGATCCTGCGCGAATCGCCTCAGCTGATAGTAGTGCGGAGCGCTGTCTGTCGACCTTTTGTCGGATTGGGCTTGGGGCAGCTGGCAAAGTAGGAGTAGACCCGCTAAAAAACTTATGAAGCAACGGGTTTTCATAGCTTCAGGATTAGGGGAGGATGTTCAGAGCAGGTGTTCACGTATTGGCTTTATGGGAATTTCGCTGGATTCTATTCCGGGTAGTATGCATCTTTTAAAATGCAAAGCTCAGTAGTGCTTGGGCGTACACCCGCCTGAAACATCCTTTGTGTTATTAAATTTTTATCAATTTATTATGATTGTTTGCTCATAGAGCGATCAATCTGTTTTATGGAACAGTTCTCTATTATAAGGAGTTAATAAAGAATCGTTCTGTGATTACCTAATTAACATGGAACTTTCAAAACACATTACTCGTCTCTTACCCAAACAATATTGCTGTCCTCGTGCACATATTCCAAAACTTGGTTACAGTCGTCGATAAACTGAGCAAAGCCGCCCACGTTATCAGATTTAAACCAGCTGCTCATTGAATTATAGGTGAAATTTGGTTGTTCGCCATAGCCAAACTCAGCAATGACGCCTTCGAAGATGTCTGAAACAGAGAAAATATTTTCCGGCGCCGGTGTTTCGTTGTAGGTGCCGTTCCATACCAGGAAGCCCAACTTAACATCATTCCATATTGAGCGGTCGTAGCCATTAAAATCACCAAAGTTAAAGTATAGTTTATTCATATCGTCCTCAATGGGGTTGAGACCGATTAAATTTTTAAAACTATGTACATATTCCACTTTATCAACATCCACGTTCCCGGTTTTATCATTGGCTCCTGCAAAACAGCCTGCCGCAACGTTCATCCAGTTATAATTCCAGCTATAGAAAAAGTCGTACAGGTGCTGGTAGTTTAATTCCATGCAAACTTCACAAATACCATTATAACCTTCATTTTGAATTAAACTTTGATACAAAGCGAAGTTCTCACGGGGTGAATCAATGGTTTTTTCGCTACCATCGGCGCGCACGCCAAATAAGCGTCCACAGAAGTCAAGTTGTATCGTCTCTACATCTACCTCTGATAGGCCGTTCATGGCCTCACGAAGTGCCTGGTCGAGCACGCTTTGAGGAGCCCGGAATAAGTTGGTACGTCCAAAACCCACTTCCAGAGGGCCTACGCCCAGATGTTCTACTCTTTCGTCACCATCCATATAGAAGTTAACTTCTACTTCACCTTCTTCGTTCATGGCGCATAGATATTGAACGCCGTCCTCATTGATGAAAGGCTCGCCATCGAGAAAAGCCAGGGGTTGAACAAAGCCCTCGAGGTTATAAACGGGGGTGCCATTGCTGTGGCGTAAAATGTAAAGTAAATCGCCGTATAGCGTTCCTTTATCCGTACTGCCCTTATTGCCTCGTTTGCCAAATTCCGATCCTACATCGGTGGGTCGATCCGAGTCGGGATTGTCAATTTGACCTCCCCAGCGTTCGCAGCCAATAAAGCAAATAGCCATCGTAGCTATCCAAACTGATACCTTTATTAGTGATTTCATAATAAATGGATTTAATGATTAATAAGAAAAATAAAGGTAGGAGCCTGTCTGTTGGCATACAATACAGCATTTGTTGAAACTTAGTACATAAAATGGTGGGATGTACTACCCAAAATGTGGTTCATTATTTACCCATTTTGGGCAGGTACACATTTTTTATTACGGCAACCCACACAGAAGGGTTCGTTGGGTGTGTGCAACAGGCCATTGCGGCAGGCATATCGGAGCAGACCTAAATAATTTTTTGCACCAAACTTGTGCATAATATTCTTGCGGTGTGTACGTACGGTGGCCTCGCTGATATTCATCTTTTTTGCTATTTGCGCGGTGCTTACCAAGCTAACAAGCCCCAATAGTATTTCTTTTTCGCGTGTGGTTAGTATTTCACCGTGTTGATGATCATGAAGGCGCTTTGACAGGCTTTCTGTTATGGGTGCACAGAAATATTTTTGCCCTTGATCTACGTTATGGATGGCTTCAAACAGGTTTGATTTTCCGCATGTTTTGAGCACAAAGGCATCCAGATCGTATTCGAATAATAATTGTAAAAATTCATTATTCAAATGGTAGCCCACCAGTAAGACATAATGACCGCTGGTTTTAAGTTCCTTTACTTGCCTGAGTACTTCAGCACTAGGATAAACGGTTTCCAGGATGACAATAGATTTTGACCTTAGGGCGCCGGCTTTGCATTGATCGGTATGTAAGAAATGACCCACACAAAAGTCCTTGTTGCTGCATAATAGTGCGCGTAAGGCATCGCCCCACAACTTATTAGTGTATATAATGCTTAAGTCTGTGGCCATAGCAATTAAAATTACAAATTATTTTTAATAAAATCCCAGACCTTCAGCATTATGTGATGATGGCATAAAATGATTTATGGAAAACTTATGGCACAAAAAAGGGAAGGCTGCATGGAGCCTTCCCAAATATGGTTTACCTTAAGATGTCAGGATTTGTTTAGAAACCTTCTTCCATGCCGCCTCCCTCGTTGCCGTTGCGTCCTCTTTTCTGTATAAAGTTATTTAAACGATAGCTAAGGGTGAACGATACCATGGGTGCGTTTCTTGTGCGTTTCTGATAACTGTAGAAAGTAGGGCCTTCATCGATGGAGATGCGTTGCCCGGTGCTAAATAGATCACGTGCCTGCACCACAGCCGACAGTTTGCGATCGAAAAAGTCCATGCGCACGGCAGCATTTATGTAGTAGCTTTCTTTGGTTTCGCCCTGTGCCGTAACACTGGGGCTGTCGTAGTTACCGTCAATTTGCAGCTTCAGGTTTTTACGCAGTGCAAAGGAATTATTCATGCGGCCGCTCCAGTTAAAGGACGAGCGATCAGCCACATTCTCGTAGCGAGCTTCGATGCGGTAATCGTAAAGGTTACCCATCAAATTCATGTCCCACCATTTGGTAAGCGATAAATTAAGCATGGCTTCAAGCCCCAGTGAATAATCCGATCCGATATTGTCGTAGGTGCGTAAAAATACCTCTGCATCGCCCTCATACGGCATTCTGATGCTCTGGATCTTATCATGTGTAATGCGGTAATAACCTTCCAGCGATAGTTGTGTTTTTTTCCATTCCTTAAGGTAGCCCAGTTCAAAGGCATCGATATATTCGGGTTCCAGTGCCGGGTTACCACGGCGCACATTGTATTGATCCACCCAGGTAATAAAGGGCTCGAGATACCAGCCCCGGGGTCGGTCAATACGACGCGAGTAGCTGGCCATTATCTGATTGTCGGCGGGCAGCTGGTAGCTGAGGTGCAGGGTGGGGAAATAGTCAAAGCGATCGATGGTGTAGCTTTCATTGACCCCACTGGAGGCAATGGTGCGATTGGTATATTCGCCCCGCAGCCCCAGCTGATATCCCAGCTTATCGAGCTTGCCTTTATACACGGTGTAGAGCGCATAAATATTGCGATCCATTTCGGTAGTATTCTGCATACTGTCTATTTCCACAAAGTTGCCTTGAGCTGTGCGCCAGTCAAATAGTTTAGTCTCATCATCGCTGATGGCTGTACGGCCCTGAAAACCTGCCTCAAAATGGTCGTTTTCACCCACTGGCTTGGTATAATCAAGGCGCAGTTCCCATCGGTTGTGCGGGCCTACCTCGGTGGTACGCGTTCCGTCGGTAATCACTTGCTCCTGCATCCTGAAGTTCTCGGAATACTCGTCTCCATCGTAACGGCGGTAGTTGATCTGAGCTGCCAATTCGTGTCCTTTCTGGGCAAACTTGTGTGTATAGTTGGTGGTGAGGGAGTAGAAATTACCTTTTCGCTTACTCTCATTGGTGCTGAAATATTTGGCAATGCTGTCCTGCGGCAGGTATGACTCCGTGTAGTCAAGCTCAGAGTCGCCCCCCATATTAAATCGACCAACGCGAAAGTTAAAGCCAAAATTATCACGCTTACTCATGTCCCAATCCAGGCCTCCCCGCAGCCCGCCACCGTAGAAGCGGCGTTCATTGTCGCCGGCAGCGTCAATAATTGTCGTCTCACCATTCTTGTATGTTTCACGTCGGGTATAGGTCTCTCCGGGGAAAGGACGTTTGTTGTAATCGGCACCCAGGTTCAGGTTGATGTTTTTCTTTCGCCAGTTAAGCATAAAATCACCGCCATACATACCATAGGTACCCGCCTTGGCATTTATCAACCCTTGCACCCCCTGCAGACGGTTCTTTTTGGTGATGATGTTTATGATACCACCGGTTCCATCGGGTTGGTACTTGGCCGATGGATTGGTGATGATTTCGATGTTTTCGATGGTGGATGCCGGTGTTTGACGCAATACATCGCTGGGCTCCAGTACGGTGGGTTTGCCATCGATAAGCACGGTAAAACCTGTGCTTCCCCGAAGGGATACGTTGCCTTCTATATCAACACGTACCGAGGGTACGTTCTCCAGCACTTCAACGGCTGATAGGGAGGCGGAGGTCATTTGCTTACCTACGGATACCACTTTTTTATCAATGTGAAACTCAACAGACTGGCGTTCGGCTACCACTTCAACTTCATCAAGCGATTTGCTGGCTGCTCCCAGTGTAATATTGCCCAGATCGATCATATCGCGTCCGCCATCCACAATAATATTGTCGTAGCGCTTATTGTCATATCCCAAAAACGATACCACTGCGTAAAAGGTTCCCTGCTTTAGCCCTTTCACCTTAAAATTGCCGTGTTCATCACTGATGGTGCCGGTTATCACACTGTCATCATCGGCATCATAGATGGCCACGGTGGCATATTCCACCGGCTTATTCGATTTGCCATCGTATACTTTTCCTTTAATAATTCCTTCCTTTTCCGGCGCATTGGCTATGGCCGATAGTGGAATAAGCACTGCTAATAAGAGGGTTAAAATCTTCACGTTCACTATGTATTAATTTTTCATTTATTCTACCGCTATAAGGACGCTTTTGAATAGCTAATCCTGCGCTTAAACTAAACAAAAAGTAGATGAAAAAGATTAGTGATTAACATGTCATTAACAATCAGCAGGCAGCCAATGATTGTGTAGTAGTAAGTTCTATTCTGATAAAGCATTTAGGGAATGGTTATATATAAGCATCTTACGCTGGAGAACCGTTCCCTAACATTTATTGAATGGACTGGTAGGTTGTGTGAACGCAACTTAAATTCCCTCGCTTTCCAGGTTATGAAAGGCGAAGAACGTAGTTTGATTTTTTTTGATTTGAAAAGTAAAGGGCACGCTATGTTGGGCTCGTCCCCGTGTGTTTAACTGCACACTATGGGTGCCTTCATCGAGGGTCACGCGACAATAGGAAATGCTGTGGGGTAGCGATTGCCAGTTACGGGTATCGGCTTTCTCGGTCATGGCATTCACAATGCTGATGATAGTGCCCAGGTTATCATTCTCGCTGCGCGCTAATTCCTCCATGGCTTTTTTGGTAGCCAGCCGTGCAATACCGGCTGCCATTTCTCGTAGCATACGATCCTTAAGGCATTGAAAGGCAATAGCGTTAATATCTTGCGCCATTTCAAGGGGATAGTCCTGTCCGTCATTGGCCAGGGAAGCCTGGTTAAAAAGGGGCTTTCGTTCGCGATATTTGGGAAAGGCCACACGCAGAAAGGACAGATTTTTGAACGCCGCCTGATCGCTGGATGATTTATTACCAATATAGATAGGGAAATTAAGACCATACTCTTCATTGGCCAAGGTAATCCATCCATCGTTATAACCGGTGTTAGTGAAGTTGATGCTCCACTCGTCTTTCACGGGGCCAAAACCGTTGAGCCAGAAAAAAACGAGATGCCCCTTGTCGGGGTCCTCTGCCTGGTATTGGCGGCCAAATTTATTTTCGTAGAAATCCAGTTCGGTACCGAAGCCCAGTTGATGTGCCGTACGCATTAAATCATTTTGCAGCTGAAGGGGAGTGGACACACCAAACATAGGCTGATAGTCTTCTTCGTATATCTCCAGGGCATTACGGTAGGCAATAAAGGCATCGTTGGTATTGCCCGCCGCCTCGTAGATTAGTCCCATCAGGCAGTGGGCAAAGGCATCGCGGGTGTATTTGTTTTTGTTCTTCTTGTATTTCTCATTGAGTTTCTGAAGCACAATGTTGACGCGACGGCATTCCACAAGGGCTCCTTCGTAGTTATTGAGATAAATGAAATTCAGCGCCTTATAAAAATGGACCAGCACGGCCTCAAAATCTTCTGGTCGATAAGGCTTTACCATGGGGTTGGTGATGAGTGCGAGAGCCTCGCTGCCCATGGATTTGCGGAAGTCCTCCACATAGTAATCGGCCTGGTTAAAATACTGATTACTCAGTTCGTATTGACCATTCATAAAGCTAACGACTCCCCGGTTACAAAAGTACAGGTATCGGTTTTTTCCGCTTGCTCCCTTGGTGTCTTTAGCCAATATCTTATCGGCCGATTCAAATTGTCCGGCAGCTATCAGACTCTGTAATTTTATATTGTTTTCGTAGTAGGTGGCACATCCTATCAGTAGGATGGTGAGTATTATGAAAATTAGCGATTTGGGTTTCATAAGCGATAGGGGTGGGGACGGACAGGTTAATTATGCATTCACAAAACTACCGGATACCCTGTCAGGGTTTCCGGTAGTTGACTAATTCGTTAGTTGTTGATATATTTTTTAATTTCTTTGTCGCCTATCCAAACGATTTCGTTGCTTTCCAGGTTAGACAGCTCCATGTTGACTTTGTAGAAATTGACGCGTTCTTTCTTATAAGTGTCTACAATGGAGTTGATATCTCCGTTGAGCATAAAATCGGCACCCAACTCTTTGCCCCAGGCTTTGGCGGTTTCCATGCTGGCAAATTCTTGTTGGGCAGCGCGTTCGCGACGCAGTTCCTCTCGTTTATCACCGGCCTGCACCAGGCGCACACGGCCACTATTAATAAAGGCGCGTTCTACATTTTTCACAAAGGTTTCGGCATTAATATGCTCGTGCGATTTGTTATAAACCAGCCCCACCACTACCACAGGTCGCTTTCCATTATGTGCCTGTTGATGGTTATCGATCCAGGCGCCTCCCAGTACCTGATTCACCATTTCTTCGGCTACCAGGCGCGAGTCGGTGTCGTTCCATCGTCCGCTCAAATCAATGGTTTCGCTGGTGTCAACGCGTTCAACCGTATGGGCACAGCTGCCCAAGAAGGCAAGGCTCAGGCTTAGTGCCATCATCAAAAAGAAATTCCGTTTCATAAGTAATACGTTTAGATTATTTTGGATATTCATTTTTTTCAAGGTCTTTATGGAATCAAAAAGCATTCCAAAAAGCAGAGCGGAAGGCTTCCAATTGGGCTTTAAGCTTATTATAGGTAGCATCGCTTGCAGGTGTGAGGGGCAGACGCAGTTGATTTTCCATCATGCCCATTATTTGCAGCAGCGCCTTAATGCCTGCTGGATTGCCTTCCCTAAAAATACTTTTAGTGATATCGGTTAATCCGTAATGTAGTTGACGCGCCTTGCCATAATCATTGTTCATGGCCGCCTCCACCATGTTGCTGAAGGCCTTGGGAAAGGCGTTGGCAACTACCGAAATAACGCCGTCGCCACCCAGTGCCATAAGGGGCAGGGTGCCGGCATCTTCCCCTGATAACAGTGCAAAATCATTAGGTTTATCTTTGATGATGTCCATAATTTGCTCCTGATCGCCCGAGGCCTCTTTTACAGCAATGATATTATCAAAGTCGTTGGCCAGGCGCAGGCAGGTTGTCGCTTCCAGGTTGGCCCCCGTGCGTGAAGGCACATTATACAATATGATGGGGCGGGGTGCGGCTTCTGCCAGTGCTTTGTAGTGCTGGTACAGGCCTTCCTGCGTTGGTTTATTGTAGAAAGGCGTGACGGATAAGATGCCATCGATGCCGCTGAAATCAGTGGTCGCCAATGTTTCCAATAGCTGTGCAGTGTTGTTGCTACCCATCCCCATGATTATCGGTAATCGCTTTACGTTAGCGGCTTGTATGGTTTGGATTACCGCAGCACGCTCTGCCTCGCTCAGGGTTACTGTTTCGGCCGTGGTGCCTAATGCTACCAGAAAATTAACACCACCATCCGCCACGAACCTAACCAGCTTATCCAGCGCTGCATGGTCCACGGTGTTGTCCTGGGTGAAGGGTGTAACCAGTGCCACACCGGTTCCACTGATACGACTCAAAGATGCCATAGCTAAACTTTTTTAGTTATTGTTCAGAAGATTAAGATAATGGACAATCTGTTTTTTAAGTTCTGCGATGCCTTTGCTGCTATCCAGCTCAATCATCAAATCATAAAGATCATTATCAAGCCCGGCCTTTCCTACTTTAAACTCGGCGCGTGATAGTTGTCCCAGGTAATCAATGGCAAAAGGTTGCTCTTGTACCAATACAATCAGCAAGTGAAAGGGCTTTTGCACAAAGTCTTCAATGGCTTCCTTTTTAATGGCGTAAAAAAAGCTGAAATCGCTTCGGCAGGTATAGGTAAAGGTGCTGTCGCCAATGTAATCGTCATCACGTTTACTCTTGTTGATAAAGCCCAGCGCCTGTGTATTAATACCCTTTTCTTTCAGTTCACGGATAAGGTTTTTCACCTCCTGCTGATTTTTAGCATCGGTGGCATCGAAGAGGATACCTGCGGTTTGTGCCGTTTTAAAATTATGCAGATGCTTGGTGCGCGGCGCTTTCTTCAAATATTTCTTTAGCTTGTAGATGGCCGCTTTCTCTCTTATATTATCGATGAATGTGCTCATTTTTCTAATAACTTATTGGTTAATCATTGCCTTAAACTGCTCCTCGGAGATGATGCTTACATTTAGCTTTTCGGCTTTGGCCAGTTTGCTGGGGCCTATTTTATCACCGGCCACTAAATAGTTGGTTTTTGAGGATACACCACTTAGGTTTTTACCACCATTCTTCTCAATGAGTCCTTTCAGTTCATCGCGCGAAAAACTGGTAAAGCTGCCACTCACAACAAAAGATAGGCCTTCCAGAAGGGTGGAGTGCTGTGCCTGCTCTTCTTCTGACAGCTGAAACTGTAGCCCTATATTTTTCAGTTTGGCAATCAGCTCACGGTTTTTATCCAGTTTAAAATAGTTGACTACACTATGGGCGATGCGTTCGCCTATTTCATCTACTTCAACCAATTGTTCAAGGTCGGCATTCATCAGTGTATCAATATTTTTAAAGGAGGCAGCCAGCTTTTTGGCCACTGTTTCGCCCACATAACGGATGCCCAGGGCAAAGAGAACGCGGGCAAATTCTACCTTTTTAGAAGCATCCAGGCCGGCCAGTATGTTATTGGCCGATTTCTCCCCCATGCGCTCCAAACCCGACAGTTGCATGGGATGCAAGGCATACAGATCGGCTACATCATTAACAAAACCATGTTTGTATAATAAGTCAATGGTTTCAATGCCCAGTCCATCAATGTTCATGGCTCTGCGCGATATGAAATGTTCGATACGGCCTTTCACCTGTGGCGCACAATGCTCAATGTTGGGGCAGTAATGAGCCGCTTCACCTTCTACACGCACCAGTGTTGTTCCACATTCGGGACAAGCTTTGGTGAAAGTAATCTTGGGGGCATTGGGTTGGCGCACAGCAGTATCCACACCCACAATTTTGGGAATAATTTCGCCGCCCTTTTCCACATAAACCATGTCTTCCTGATGTAAGTCCAGACTATGGATAATATCGGCATTGTGTAGCGAGGCACGCTGAACAGTGGTACCCGCCAGTAAAACCGGCTCCAGATTGGCTACCGGGGTGACTGCCCCGGTGCGTCCCACCTGAAAGCTAACTGAGGTGAGGCGGGTATAGCCCTGTTCGGCTTTAAACTTATAGGAGATGGCCCAACGCGGCGATTTGGCTGTGAAGCCCAGGCGGCGCTGCTGATCCAGGTTATTCACCTTTAGTACAATGCCATCAATATCGTATGGCAGATCTTTACGAGCCACATCCCAGTGATTTATAAACTCAAAAACGGCTTCTATGCTGCGGCATACTTTTATGTGAGGTGGTATTTTAAAGCCCCATGTACGTGCCTGTTCCAGGTTATCGGCGTGACGGTTGGTCGGTAACTGATCGCCCAGCATATAATACAGAAAACAATCAAGCGGACGCCGTGCCACCAATGAACTGTTTTGTATCTTTAAGGATCCGGCGGCGGCATTGCGAGGGTTGGCAAAGGGCGCCTCACCGTTTTTGCTGCGTTCCTCATTCAGGCGTTGAAAGCCGGCATGGGGCAGAAATATTTCGCCTCTTATTTCAAATTTAGCCGGATAATCGCCTTTAAGTTGCAAGGGCACGCTTCTGATGGTTTTCACATTGGTGGTTACATCATCGCCCTGCACACCATCGCCCCTTGTTACTGCTCGCACTAGTTGTCCGTTTTCGTAGCTGAGGCCAATGGCGGTGCCATCGTACTTAAGCTCACACACAATTTCAAAGTCTTCGCCCGGCAGCTGTTTCTCAATGCGGGTATAGAAATCTTTTATTTCGCCTTCATTGTAAGTATTGCCCAGCGACAGCATGGGATAGGCATGTTTAACCTGTGTGAATTCTTTGTTAATATCGCTTCCCACACGCTGGCTCGGACTGTTGGCATCCATGAACTCGGGATGTGCTTTCTCCAGCTCAATGAGCTCGTACATCATCCGGTCAAATTCATAATCCGATATAAGTGGCTCATTCAGCACATAGTATTGATGGTTGTGATGATGAAGCGCTTCCCGCAGCGCCTTTATTTTATTTCCGATATCCGGCATTTCTTCTGCTCTTTTGTAAGGTTTTCAAACAAAAATACAATAATATTTTATTCGCCTGCGGGCGCAGCATGTTATTCTTCTGCCTTTTTACTTCTGCCTTAGTGCTATCTTTTTATCTTTGCGCCGCTTTAATACTAACATTATGATTTCGGTAGATGGATTAACGGTAGAGTTTGGTGCTACCACACTATTTAAAAATATTTCCTTCGTTATCAACGAAAAGGACCGCATTGCCCTAATGGGAAAGAACGGAGCCGGTAAATCAACCCTGCTAAAGATACTGGCAGGTGAGCGGGAGGCCAATAAGGGTCAGGTGGCCGTGCCGCGCGATAAGGTGGTTGCCTACTTACCGCAGCACTTGATGACAGAAGACTCGCGCACTGTTTTTGAAGAGGCTTCGCAGGCTTTTGCGCATATTTTTGCCATGGAGCGTGAGATGGCTCAGATCAATAAAGAGTTGGAAATGCGCACCGACTATGAGTCGGATTCTTATTACGAGCTGATTGAAAAGGTATCGACCCTGAGTGAGAAGTTCTACTCCATTGAAGAAACCAACTTCGATGCCGAGGTGGAGAAGGTGCTGTTGGGGCTTGGTTTTCTGCGGGAGGACTTACATCGCCCTACCAATGAATTTAGCGGAGGATGGCGCATGCGCATAGAGCTTGCTAAGATACTGCTAAAAAAACCGGATCTGATATTGCTGGATGAGCCCACTAACCACCTTGATATTGAGTCGATTCAGTGGTTGGAGGATTTTCTGATTCAGTGCGGCAAAGCCGTGATTGTGATCTCGCACGACCGTGCCTTTGTTGATCGTATCACTACCCGTACCATAGAGGTAACAATGGGGCGTATTTATGATTACAAGGTGAACTACTCGCAGTACCTGGTATTGCGACAGGAGCGACGTGAGCAGCAGCTGAAAGCTTACGAAGAACAGCAGAAGATGATTGCCGATAATGAGGCTTTTATCGAGCGTTTTAAGGGCACCTATTCGAAAACCTTGCAAGTGCAGAGTCGCGTAAAAATGCTGGAGAAGCTGGAGCGGGTAGAGGTGGATGAGGAAGATCGCTCAGCCTTAAGGTTGAAGTTTCCACCGGCACCCCGATCGGGTAACTATCCCCTCATCGCCACAGAAGTAAGCAAGCAGTATGATGAGCATCTGGTATTTGCCAATGCATCATTGACACTGGAAAGAGGGGAGAAGATAGCCTTTGTGGGGCGTAATGGAGAAGGTAAATCGACCCTGGTGAAGGCCATTATGGGAGAGATTGACTATGGCGGAGAACTACAACTGGGGCACAATACACGCATTGGCTATTTTGCGCAGAACCAGGCTTCACTGCTCGATGAGGACCTTACTGTATTTCAGACCATTGACGATATTGCCGTGGGTGATATACGCACTAAGATAAAAGATATGCTGGGTGCCTTTATGTTTGGTGGTGAAGACATTGATAAAAAGGTGCGTGTGCTGTCCGGCGGTGAAAAAACGCGCCTGGCAATGATAAAGCTATTGCTTGAGCCTGTGAACCTGCTGATTCTGGATGAGCCTACCAATCATTTGGATATGAAGACCAAGGATGTTTTGAAAGATGCGTTAAAAGCTTTTGACGGAACCCTCATTCTCGTATCGCACGACCGTGATTTCCTTGATGGATTGGTGGATAAGGTTTATGAATTTGGTAATAAACGAGTGAAGGAGCACTTGGGTGATATCCAAAGTTTCTTAGAGATGAAGAAGATGTTGCACCTGAATGAGCTGGAACGAAAAAACTAATAAGCGCATGATAGGGTTTAATAAAATATATCGAAGATAGAAAAAGGGCACCCGTTGGGGTGCCCTTTGACTTTGTGCGGTATCTTATTTCCGGGGTTCCAGCCCCAGTTCCTTGGCTGCAATTTCGCGCATTTCTACTTTGCGTACTTTACCCGTTACGGTGGTGGGGAATTCACTCACAAACTTCCAGTACTTGGGTATTTTGAAGGTAGCAATTTGTCCCTTGCAATAGTTAACCAATTTTTCTTCAGTTATGTTAGCACCTTCCTGGGGCATTATCCAGGCCATTACCTCTTCACCGTATCGATCCGACGGCACACCAATAACTTGTACGTCTTTAATGTCATCGTGCTGGTGCAGGTACTCTTCGATTTCGAAGGGTGATATATTTTCGCCACCACGAATGATCAGGTCTTTGATGCGGCCTACGATGCGCACATAGCCGTCATCATCCATCTCGGCGAGGTCACCGGTGTGCATCCATCGTCCTTCGTCAATTACCGAGGTGGTAGCTTCCGGGTTATTCCAGTATTTGAGCATCACCGAATAGCCACGGGTGCAGAATTCCCCACGCTGGCCGCGGGGCACGATACAGCCTGTTTCCGGATCAATAATCTTTATCTCAAGATGCGGATGTACTTTTCCTACGGTGGCACAACGACGGTATTCGTTATCATCCACAAAGGTTTGTGTGCTTACCGGCGAAGTCTCGGTCATGCCATAGCAGATGCCTACTTCCTTCATATTCATCTTCTCGCGCACCGCCCGCATGGTTGACTCGGGACAGGTAGCACCTGCCATAATGCCTGTGCGCAGGCTCGAATAATCATAGTTATTAAAGCTTGGATCGTTCAAGGCGGCGATAAACATCAATGGTACGCCATACAGTGAAGTACATTTTTCGTCCTGCACGGTTTTTAACACAGTTTCAGGTACAAAAGCCTCACCGCTAAGTATCATGCACGATCCATGGGTGATGCAGGCCAGGTTAGCCAGTACCATACCAAAGCAATGATAAAGGGGCACGGGAATGCACACACGGTCACTGCTTGTGTATTTCAGTCGTTCCCCAATGAAATAGCCATTGTTAAGGATGTTGTGATGCGATAAAGTAGCACCTTTGGGAAAACCGGTGGTGCCTGAAGTATATTGAATGTTAATGGGATCGTCGAACTGAAGGCTTTGCTCTCGTTCTGCAAGTTGTTCAGAACTAATTTTCTGCCCAGCCTGGAGTAGAGATTTCCAGTCGTGCTCCATGATAACGATGTGCTTTAATCGAATGCAGGCCGCGCGCACCTCGCCCAGGATATCCACATAATTGGTTTTGCGAAAACCTTTGGACATGATGAGCAGGCTGATTTCGGAGTGGCGCAAGGCATATTTAAGTTCGGCGGCTTTATAAGCCGGGTTCACATTTACCAGGATGGCACCCACGCGCGCCGTGGCAAACTGCACCAGCACCCACTCATAGCGGTTAGGAGACCAGATACCGACACGGTCGCCTTTTTTGACACCATAGGCCAGGAGCCCCTTGGCTACCTCTTCAATCTGTGCCCAGAATTCCTTGTAAGTAGCGCGGTAGTTTTGGTAAGGAACCACAAGGGCCTCTGCGTCGGGGTATTGTTGGCTTGTTCTTCTTAATTGCTCAGGAATGGTAATACCCAATAAAGGCGTATCCGATATTCCATTGTCGTACGATAATAGTTTACTCACAATGCCTGTTTTTAATTATTTTGCCTTTTATATTTAGTTTCATTTTGAAACTAGATCAAAGACACAAATATAAATTAATAATATTAAACGGCAGCTTTATGAAAAGCTAAAAGTGATTAGCGGATTTTTAATTCAATTTGTAATGAACTCTAAATCTGAATGTAAATGCAGCTGTAGGCTCAAGTGTCAGCCTGCATTTTATTGCGGGTTGTGAATTTTAAAAAGTAGAACCATTATTTGATCCTGCTCAATATATAGCTTTAGGCTCACAACGGCGTATTTGTACCAAATAGTAATAGAATTAATACTTGTTTAAGCTAGTCGGCCTTATTTACAACAAAGCGAAAGGTAAAGGGCTTTATGATGTGGAAGTTTGTTAGTTTTAAGTCCGAAATAGTAGCTTTTTATTATTTTCGCCTGGCAAGAGCGTTTTCATTGACGCTATTTGCAACTGTTTCAGCTGCAAGTTTGTGATTAGAATACTAGAAAGACGTATTGATAAACAGGAGATTAAGTGTATGAAGGAAAAATGTATGTCGCGTAAGGATTTTTTAAAAAGTTCGGTTGTTATGGCCACGGGTTTGTCTTTAGCCCCTAATATGATGGCTAAGCAGACTAATAAACCGCCTATTGATGCGGGTTATTCGTCAGGAGCTAAGCAGCTATTTAAAAATGTAAGGCTCGAAACGGGCTTTGAATATGAGGGTGATGAGGTGGTGGCCACCCAAACCGCTTTGTTCTGTGTAGAAATAAGCGATGGGCAGATAACAAAGGTTACCTCCAACAATCCGTCGGCAAAGGCCACGGATGCGCAAGGTAAGCTGATGTTGCCTGCCTTTAAGGATATGCACATCCATTTGGATAAAACCTTTTATGGTGGATCATGGCGTGCTGTGCGCAAGCGTCAGGGGGTGTTAAAGGCATGATTGCCCTGGAACAGGAAATTTTGCCTGAGATGCTTAAAACTTCAACAGAGCGTGCCGAGCGTTTAATTGAGTTGTTACAGTCCTGTGGTACTCATTTTGCCCGCAGCCAGGTTAATGTTGAGCCTACCTCTAAATTGAAGTCACTTACCAATCTGCAAAAGGCTCTGGCCAATAAAAAGGATGGCTTTGGCGCTGAACTTGTGGCCTTTCCGCAGCATGGCATTTATTACACCGATTCGGCAGCCTTAATGAAAGAGGCTGCCCAAATGGATATTGATTACATTGGTGGTGTCGATCCATACTCACTGGATGGCTCGATTGAAAAAACCATGGATTTTACCGTTCAGTTAGCATTAGATTATAACAAAGGTCTGGACATTCATTTGCACGAAACCGGGCCTTCGGCTGTAAAAACCATCGAATACCTGCTTAATAAAGTAGAGGAGAACCCGGTTTTGAAAGGCAAAACTTACTTAAGTCACTGTTTCGTTTTGGGGCGACTTGATGCCAGGGAGCAAGATGCGATGGCGGAGAAACTCAGTGCTGCCCAGGTAGGTGTTATTTCAACGGTTCCGTTTGGAAACCTGATTATGCCGATACCAACCTTATATAAGTATGGAGTAAAAGTAGGCACGGGTAACGACAGTATTATCGATCATTGGAATACATGGGGCAGTGGCAGTGTCCTTGAAAAGGCAAAACTGATGGCACAATTGTATGGGTATGGGACAGAGTTTGGCTTGTCGCGTTGTTTAAAGCTGGCCACCTTTGGGCTTACCCCGTTAGATGATAAGGGTCGGCAGCAGTGGCCAAAAGCAGGTGACGAGGCCAGTGTTGTATTTGTGGAAGCCAGCTGTTCGGCTGAAGCCGTATCGCGTCTGTCGCCTGTGAAATCGCTGATGCATAAAGGGAAAATTGTTTTTTAAATACTTTAACTGCGAATAATTTAAGTAGCATGCGATATAGGTATCTATTAGCCATTATTATTCGCTTTTTTCTTATGCATTAATATAAAGGTAAAAAAGCCCGACAACCTTGTCGGGCTTTGCTGTATTTAACATTGAGCCTGTGCTTAATGTGTTCCAAATACATTGCTGAGTTTTACTCCGCCATAGATACTACGCGGACTTGTGGGTCCGTACACGTATGCGGGGTCGCGGTTAATTCCCGAATCAAAGTCATCCTGGTAGGAGTTGAAGATATTTTTTACTCCTGCAAACACCTTGAAGGGCAATCCGCCTACTTTTAGGTCATACTCTGCTTTTATGCCCAGGTCGAAGAAGGTGGGAGTGGTGCGTATAACTCCCGGGTCTTCATCACCGATGATGATTTGTGTTTCCCCGGGCTTCAGTTGTTCACCATAGTAGGCAATTTTCATTTTGCCGGTATAAGTAGCGTTGGCAATCAATGTTAGCTTTTGAGCCAGTTGGTAATCAACTGAGAAGAACCCATAGTCGTTGGGGGTACGTAGGAACTCGCTTTCCCCCAGTTCTACCACATCACCATATTGGCTCGATTGGGTAGTATAACCTGCACGCAGGTAAAATTTATTACCGGGTGAGGCGGTCAATTCAAGGTTCACTCCTTTTACTTTCGCGCCATTCTCGGCATTGCTGCGTACATAAGTAGTGATGCCCGTTGCTTCATTGTATTCGGGCGACTGGGCAAATGCATCATCCAGGGTTGTATAAAAACCTTCGGCTAAAAGACCAATATTCCAGGCTCCAAAACGACGGTTGAAGTCCAATGAAGTCATGTACGAATGGCTTGTTTCCTGCTTTAGATTGGGGTCGTTGGCATGCACTACTTTACGCGAGCCCGATGATTCGATGTGTAGATCCTCATCAAACACCTGCGGTGCGCGGTATCCCTGCGAATAGCTTACGCGCCACTGTAACGAAGGGATGATATCCCAAAGCAGGTTAACACGCGGACTGAATACATTGCCGTCGTTGTTACCTTCCTTATGATCGAGGTCGCTTATGTTATAGCGATCGTAGCGGGCACCCACCGATGCTTTCACCGGTCCCAGTTGACGATCGTACTGCGCAAATACCCCATACACATCTTTTTTTTGGTCGGTGATAGTCGTGTTGGGTATGTGGTCAACCACAACTTCACCACTACCTGTGTCATAGCTATATTCAGGGTAACCCAGCTTCACATCTTCCATATCATCGTGTACCAGCTCGATGCCGCCCACAATGCTATTTTTACCAAAGTCAGACTTAAACTGTGTACCTATGTTGTAGGTGCGTCCATCGGTTTGTCCATAGTCTCGCAGGCTTTGCTCGGCACCGTAATAAGAGGCACGATCCACATTTTGAGTAGAACCATATACCGACCACATGCTGCCCGTGCCCACAAAGCGTTCGTAAGTGGCTGCCAGGGTCGTTATTTTATGATCCACCGCTTCGGAAATATCGGCTGCGTGGTTTGGGTAATCAAATTTATTGCCACCGCGTCGTTCCTCATTAACCCGCATAAAATCCAGCGTTATTTTATTACGATAGTTGATGCGATGATAGAGGCGGGCACCCAGTGTCAGGTTTTCAATGAGCGATGTTTCTGAAAAGCCGTCATCGTTGGCATCGTAAGGGTCTTTATCGCGATAAAATCCGTACAGTGCCAGACCCGTTTTTTTGTTATCACTCACAAGGGTAGTATTCATGTTCAGCGAGTAATCATTCTGTACCTTACCATCGGTGCCTGCACCCACTGCGTTGTATTGGGTCGTAATGTCATAGGCATTCACCATGGGATCTTTGGTAATCAGGTTAATGGTTCCGGCAACGGCGTTACTGCCATACAGGGCCGATCCACCGCCACGTACTACTTCAATGCGCTCGATCATGCTTGAAGGAATCAGCTCCAGGCCGTAAACACCAGCCAGGTTACTAAAAACAGCCCGGTTATTAATAAGTACCTGCGAGTGGGCGCCATCCAGGCCGTTCATGCGTACTTGCGTAAAGCCACAGTTCTGACAGTTATTTTCCAGGCGCAAGCCCGGTACATAATTTAATCCTTCGCCTATGGATACCGATTGCGTGTTTTCCAGCAGCTTAGGCGTTAGCGTGTTCACCACCGTAGAAGCCTCTTTTCGCTTGCGCTCGTTCCGGTCGGCCGTTACAACCACCTGCTCCAGTCCCAGTACATCTTCTTCCAGGTCGAAGTTAAGGTTAATAGGCTGGCCATTTTTAAAGCTAATGATTTTCTCCACAGGCTTGAAACCCATGGCCTGGGCTTTGACAATAAACTCTCCCTCGGGTATATAGTCCAGTTCAAACTGTCCTTCCATATCGGAAGCAACACCCAGTGTGGTATTTTTAATGGTGACCGTGGCAAAGGGCAGGGGTGTGCCTTCCGAAGTGATAGTACCCTTAAGGTTACATACGGGCTCGGGTGGTGGAGTGTGGGCATAGGTTAAACTTGTGATAAAGGCTGCGAACAGCAAGAGCATCTTTCCTAAATTATATTTCATTTGTTAAAAATTTATTTTATTGCATAATGAATGCTCGCCAGGCACAAAATTGCGCATAGCTTCAATACCTGTAATATCTTACAGATTAGTATTTAATATTTTCGTCGATGACGAATGTGATTGAAAGTATTGTATAATAGGTAGTTGCGGGCACCATGTGTAGGGTCGATAACACCCACGCACGGTTTCGAATACTATCAAATACAGAAAATGGTAATTTATGCAACGGGAGGTGCTCGGCCAGCCTTATTTTCGATGTGGCGGCTTACCGTATTCACGGGTGCTTCTAAGGCGACCTTTTTAAGGTAATTCAGGGGAACATCAGGAATTAATCCGGGTATTTCTTCCGATGTTAAATTCTGTAGTTGTTGGTAAAAGGCGTAATCAGCTGTTGTGTGTGAATGACCATCGCTCCCGGGGTGGGCGTGACTGTATACCTTTCCTTCAAAACTGTGGGTGTGATAAAATAATGCATAGCTTGCTATTTGAATGGCAAACTGCATCACCAGCATCAGTGCAAGGCTATATAAGCCCTTGGAGTATTTTGTATGCTTAATTATCACAATGCAAAAATGAAAAAATTCTTTAATCCCGCAAATACCTACTTATGGGGATTTTTGTCATATTTGCGGAGGTTTACCGTTGGGTAACTTAAAATAATTGGACAGGCTTAAACAAAAATGAATCTGGAATCTATAGACTAGCGGAAGCAGTTTTGACAGGTTTCATTTTTTTAATGCTGCATTAGAGTAAATGCGTACCAAATAGCAATATAATGGTGCGCAATTGTTGATTAATGAAAAAATATTATTAGATCTATACGATGAAGTACAAAATGATTATGACAGTTGGGAGCGCTCTTTTTTTCGCGTTGTCAGCATTTGCACAAACAGGACTGGTAAAAGGACGCGTAGTTGATGCAGAAAACAAAGACGAGATTCCCTTTGCCAGTATTGCATTAATGGAAGACGGAGAAATAGTAAGCGGTACGGTAAGCGATGGTAGCGGTGCTTTTAAACTAGATAATATATCCGTAGGTAACTATTCTCTATCCATTTCTTTTCTGGGTTACGAGTCCCAGGAAATTAAGGACATTACCCTATCAAACACCAATAAAGTTGTTGATCTTAAAAGCATTTCGCTCAGGGCAGCTTCGCTAAATATCGAAGGCGTTGAGGTAATGGCCATGGCGCACACTGTAAAAACAAAGATTGACCGTAAAACCTACCGGGCTGAGGATTTTGCAACCGCACAAGGCGGAACAGCCGTGGATGTTTTGGACAAACTGCCGGCTGTTTCTGTCGATGGAGAAGGTAGCGTATCGGTGCGGGGCACAAGCGATTTTTTAGTTTACATCAATGGTAAACCAACGCAGACAAGTGCGAGCGATGTGCTCAATCAATTGCCGGCAGGCCATATTAAGAATGTGGAAATTATTACAGTGCCGGGCGCCCGTTATGACGCGCAGGGTAAGGGTGGTATCATTAATATCACAACACAAAAAGGGGCTACCGACGGCCTTTCGGTGGTAGCCAACGGCATGGCAGGCGGCACACCATGGACGAATAAGGAAGATGTGTACAGTCATCAGAAATTGAATAATAATCGCTACAATGGCGGCGTGAACCTGATGTATAATAAAGATAAATTATCGCTTAGTGCAGCCCTTAATATGCAGTCGCGCAACAACAAAGGGATTGGTATTATTGATCCTTACATCTATCAGCACCCCGAAGAGTCGGTTAGTGGCTATCCGGGTAGCTACTATGTGCTTGATGGTGAGGGTTCGCGCCCAAAATGGTACACCAACATGATGGCCAGCTTTGGGCTTAAGTATCAGCTTAGCGAAAAAGCAGACCTAGGCGCAAGTTACCAATACTCGAAACGCACCAGTGGCCGTACGGCCAACTATGTTTACGATGCTTATTTTGCGGATACGCCTTCCGGGGCTCCCATTGATGGTACCTTACAGGAAATATATAATCCCAATGATATTCATCGCGATGCTTGGTTTAGTAACTTTAGTGTAGATTATCGTCAAACGATCAATGAGCAATCGCAATGGAGTACCTCCTTTATCTATGAAACCTCCAACCTGGAGCAAACCATCGATAATAAAGAATTTCAGTACGATGGAGAACGATATTATTACAGCGATGAACCGGATTTTCATTCTTTTCAGAGTGACGAAACACCTTTGCAGGCCTACCGTTTTGTGTTGGATTACCAATACAAGCTGGATAATGGAAATACGCTGAGTGCCGGAGTGCAGCCGCAGTGGATACGCTTGGATGGCGAATTTGCCTACGATACCATCGTGGGTAACGCCTATTGGGGCGATCCAAGCATCGAAAGTTACGACAATGGCATTGATCTGAAGCGTGATGTTTATTCGGCCTATGCCGATTTTCGTGGAACAAGTGGTAAGCTCAATTATATTGTGGGTTTGCGTGCCGAATATATGAATCAGCTGATGAATGTGAACAGTACTGAGTATTTTGAATATGTTTACGGTTACTTTAGCGAAATTGGTGCCGGTCGTGATTTTCAGCAGACCGATTTTAGGCAGCGTAAGTTTGACCTTTTTCCAACCCTGCACGCTCAGTATGAGCTGAATGACTTAAACAGCCTGTCGCTGGCAGCCAGCCGACGCATAAACCGCCCACCGGCCAAGGATATGGCGCCATTCTTATACCGTCGTCATCAGGAGATTTACGAAATGGGAGATCCTTTGCTGGAGCCCGAATATACACTCAATGCCGAACTGAACTATACCCGCAGATTGGGAAAGAACAACCTGACTGTTACCGGATTTTACCGGGGTGTAGATAATGCGATCTATCGGGTCAATAGGGTTGCTTACGACATGGGTAATCCAGGGGGAGTGCTCTTGCGCAGCTATACTAACGCTGGCAATCAGACCGCCTTGGGTGCTGAGCTGGGTTTGAATGTAGACCTGCTGAAGAAAGTAAAATTGTTCGTTGGAGGTTCCCTCTATGATTTTCAAGTGAGCGCCGATGATGAATTACTAGGCGAAAGCCGGGATAGCCGAAGCACTAACTGGAATTTAAAGACCAATGCATCGTGGATGATAACGACTCCGTTAAAGCTAACGGTCGATTATGCCATTAAATCAGAATCTGTTACTCCGCAAGGTGAAAGCCTGCAATTCGAGACTTTGAATGCGGCGCTGAATTATAAACCCGAAAAGCTAAAAGGATGGGGCTTTTCGGCCAAGGTGCTTGACGTATTGGGCACTAACCAGGCCGGTGGTTATACAGCAGCTTATGAGGGTGAGCAAATTCTGCTACGACGGGGCTATGTGTACGATTACGAAGGACAAATTGTTGAGGTCGGGGTAAGCTATTCTTTTAATAATAAAAAGCAGAAAGCACAACGTAAGCACCTGGGTGACGACTTTTTCTAAGGTATAAAAAAATGTGTGAGGCGATTCTTTTTTACATTTCTACACCTTTCGAATGGTCGTAAGTTCTTATCATTGCATTTTTTGTAAATTAGCAATCAGACATATTAAAACACAACATTGGATGAAGAGAATCGCACTGCATTGGAAAATTATTATTGGTTTGTTTTTAGGGGTAATCTGGGCTTTGCTGTCGGGTTTTTTTGGTTGGAGTGAGTTTACTATCAACTGGATTGCTCCCTGGGGGCGTATCTTTATTAACCTGCTCAAACTAATTGCTATTCCGCTGGTGCTATTCTCAATTATTGGCGGTATTGTGGGTTTAGGCGATCCCAAAAATCTGGGACGCATGGGTGTGCGCACCCTGCTGATGTACCTTTTAACAACTGTGGTGGCCGTATCGCTGGGTTTGGTCATTGTTAATGTTGTAAAGCCGGGCGTGTGGATGGATACCAACGTCCGCACCGAAAACCGGATTGCCTATGAGCTATGGGCCAAGCAAGAGGGCAAGACTATTCATGACAAAAAAAGGCTGCTCGCTGATCCGGCCAATAAAGGATTGATTGACATGGTGGCTGAACGCCGCGGTTACGATCAGGATGAGGCCATTCAATCGCGCCTTAAGCTGGCGAAAGATAAACGTGAAAGTCGACCCCTTACTTTTGTAGAAGATATGGTGCCAGGTAATGTTTTTAAGGCCATATCGGATAATGGAAGTATGCTTAAAGTTATTTTCTTCGCCCTGTTTTTTGGTGTTGGACTGTTGTTTGTGTCTGATGAAAAGTCGAGCCCCGTTATTCAGGTAATCAATGGCCTAAGCGAGGTGTTTCTGAAAATGGTGGATTTGATTATGCGGGGAGCCCCCTTTTTCGTATTTGCCCTTATGGCCGGTATAGTAACGGAAATGGCCGGTGATAGTCCCGCAAAAATATTTGAATTGTTCAAAGGTCTTACCTGGTATTCGCTAGCTGTTTTATTCGGGTTGTTACTAATGGCATTTGTGATCTATCCGTCCATCATGAAGTTTTTTGTAAAACGTCTTACCTATAAAGGCTTTTTAAAGGGCATCAGTCCGGCACAAATGTTAGCTTTCTCTACCAGTTCAAGTGCTGCTACCTTACCTGTTACCTTGGAGTGTGTTGAAGAGAACCTGGAGGTGGATCCCAAAGTATCGAGCTTTGTATTACCCATTGGTGCTACTGTCAATATGGATGGTACAAGTATGTATCAGGCTGTTGCTGTAGTTTTTTTGGCACAGATGCACATGATCGACCTGAGCTTCGGACAGCAACTTACCATTGTGCTAACCGCCACTCTGGCTAGTATTGGCTCGGCGGCTATCCCCAGTGCCGGTTTGGTGATGTTGATGATTGTACTGAGCTCAGTGGGACTTAACCCCGCGTGGATCGGTATCATCCTGCCGGTTGATCGCATCCTTGACATGGTGCGTACAGTAGTGAATGTTACGGGTGATGCTACAGTGAGTTGCGTGATCGATGAACTAAGTAATGACGCTGGGACCAAGTCTTAGTGACATAGGATGTTCGCATTGAAGTATTCGGTATTCAAACCTTACGGCCTTTTGACAGGTTGTAGGGTTTGAAATACAATCAGCTCGCAATAATATGGATTAATGGTGTAGTGTTGATCATTCTAAATGCAAACATTATGGGTGGTTGTATTGATAAAGAGTCTGATAAGGAATCATTGAAGAATAGTGGTGTACAGAGTAAGCCATAGGGATAGAAGTGCCCTATGAAGTGACCAGTCTTTTTCATTAGTACCGGTACTGATCAGTCTATCCGTATGTCGAAATATCGTGAAGACGGTCAGCATCCAATATTTTAATTGTTCGCCCTTCGCTTTCCACGATACCTTCTTTCCTGAAATCGGCTAGATTCTTTAGTACACTCTCCCGGGAGAAGCCAATTACACGCGCCATATCTTTTCGGGTTAACGGAATTTCAAATGAAGATCTACCATAGCTTTTTTCTAACTCACACAGTAAAAAAGCCAATGCCCCTGCAGAATTCTTCTCTGTTAGATTCATATGCCAGTTCAAGAATCTCTCGTTGACCATGGAGATGTATTGAATAAAAGACATTGAAAAGCCTGAATTATTTGTAAGTAATTTGGAAAATACCCTATAGTTGAGAACCAGCACTTCACAATCGGTTAATGCAAGGGCTGAGAATCGATAATACTTAGTAGAATACACACAATTAACCCCTATAATTTCACCTGCAAAAAGCAGTATAAGCGATTGTTTTTCACGTCCCTCGTCAAGTATCAATTCAACGGTTCCTTCTTTTAGTAAAAATAAATCATGGACTGATGCTCCCTTTTTTACCACCCCCTCTCCAGCTTTGAAATACAAATTTCTTGCACTTCCAAACAATTCATCCTTCTCCTCATCAAGAAGTTTGTTGATGCAAGTATTACCCGTTGTGTGTATAATGTCCATAAGAGAATTTTTAGAGAAGGTGTAAAATTACACCCTTACTTATTTTGTATTACATAGCAACGCCGATCATCAGCATCATACAAAGCAATAGCTTTGCAATGTACAATTAAAAAATATTTCAAATGGAAGCAACGCAAGTATCAAACATTAATTTCAATGTGGAATCCACTGCCAAATCAAACTCACAATCAGAAATAAAAGTTCGCAATTTTAAAGTGTTGGTTGATGAACCGGCTCAATTAGGAGGCACAGATGAAGCCCCAAACCCTGTAGAATATATCTTATGCGGTTTAAGCGGATGTATGCATATTTTGGGCTATAAAGTAGCTCAAGAACTAAACATGGAGTTAACAAATTTGAAGATTAAAATTGAAGGTCAGCTGAATCCCATGAAATTATTTGGAATGCCGACTGAAGAGAGAGCGGGATATCAGAATATTACCATTCAGATAAGTCCTGAAACCAATGCCAATCAACAAACACTTGAGCAATGGAAAACCATAATGACAGAGCGCAGTCCCGTATTAGATAACCTGGTTCACCAAACTCCGGTAGAAGTAAAAATTGCGTAGTCCTTAAGGCCTTATAACAAAGAAGTGGGTTTAACTACCCACTTCTGTAATTTTGTTGCCGCCCGATTCAAGCACCTCTGAAGTTTCTACAGTTAATGTTTTATTAGTTAGTGGGGTGTTTGGGATTTGAGCGTGCATGGTACTGTCAATTTTTGCATGCTTTTCTGTTGCATGGTAATAATTAAGTGTATCGCTTGCTGTTAGGTTAACCTTGGTGCCGTCCGATAGTATAAGGATGGCCTGTCGTTTGCCAGGTTGTATGGTGTCGTTTTCTTTCTTTTGTTCAGTTTTTGCCATCATACCATGACTACTCAATAGTAATGGTAGCATGAGAAAAAAGATGCGACTTGAAGCAATAAGTGCTGGTGTTATTGCTTGCCTGGATTTTAAATTTGTAACTTTAGTCATTATAGCTGTTTGTGTCGTATTATTTCTGTGTTAAAAGAATCACAAATACATAGGCTTTGTGATATTCACACCCTAAAGACACACGATTTCCTCAAGGAGGTGACAGATTATTTGTTATTAATTGTTAAAGAGGTGCTAAAAAGCCCCATGATATTGTTGCTGCCTCTATTATTACGTTGTTTAACAGCTATATAGTTATTGTTGTTTTGTGCTTTCAAATAGTAAGGGGCTTTGTCTTTTTTTGAAAATGTGCACTGTGTTGCAAAAATGAAAACCCCTGGCCAATGAAGATTTCTATAGTTTTTTTATTTAAATGTTCTTTTCTGAAACCACCTTTCGTTAAAACTTAAGCCAATGCGAATGGTTTGGTATGTTTCTTTTACTAATCCAGCTTGCCGGGTGCCGCTTTTTTTGTATTCATAGGCTAGGTTGATGCGCGACCCGTCGGCCATGGGTAGGGTTATACCTGCTGTTAAGCCTTTAGAATCAATGTTTTTTTCTTGAATTGAAAGATATTCTTGGTTATAAAATGCACCAAGTCGATAATGAATACGTCTATAATAGGCACTATAATAGCGTGTTGGTTTATGTTGAATGCCTATGCTGCCTGCTAAAGTGTTGCGAGTTTTGCCATTAGACACTTTTAACTCGGATTTATCCCATAGATCGTATCTAAAATCTGTGGCCAGAGTCCAACCCTTTGAATTTGCATAGGAAACCCCGGCTTGGTAGGCGCATGGTATAAGAGCATTGTTTAATTGTTTTGTATTGGAACTTAGATCTGACGTATAATCGTTGTAAATAAGTTGTTTGTAATAGGTATCTAACTCTGTGGCTATGTTTGCAGTAGCACCCAGTGTCAGCGTGTTCTGACCGATAGTGTGTTGCCATTGAAAGCCGTATTGCAATAAGAAGGTTGCTATGTGGTAGTTTCGCTCGTTATAGGTTGTTTCGCCAATGATGCTGGGGTAATACGACACTTCAATAATGTCGCTTGAACCCCACAAATAGGATGCACTAATGCCAAGCGATAGGTTTTTAAAAAGTGCAAAACCATTGTGCCAGCTTATTTGCGATATTCCACCTTCTCCAAGGTATTGTGTTGGATAGGTTTGTGTGGTGCCTAATATGTATTTTTCACCATCTATTTTGTAGCCCACGCTGGAGTAAGGCGATAAGCTAAATCCCATACCCCAGTTTCTGCCTGCCCTGAATCCCATACTTAGCGATTCGATATTGGCATCGAAATTATTTTGTTGACTGGTGTTGCTTTGATACTTGGCAAAGCTGGTTTTACCTTGAATATTAAATAAAAAATGGGCGCTGTCGAGGGCGCTGTAAGAGGCTGCATTAATATTATTTAAGTAGCCGCTTGAACTCAGTGCTACGCCGGTGTGACCCATGCCGGCCAGTGTGGCATCGGCTTTTGATTCAATCAGGCCAATGCCAAAGCGTGAATAGCTAGAGGAGGTGTTGTTTTGTCCAAAAGAGTGGATGGCTATTAGTATTAATAGAAATGTAAGTAATCGCTTGTTCATTGATGATTTATTAGAATTATTAATTGTCAGATTTTGTATGATTGCTGACAAGGTGCTTGATCAAATAAGGTGTTCACCTTATCATTTATGGCTGATTGCTCATCAGTTCAACGCAGAATGTCTGCCTACAGGTGTATTGTTGAATTCTACTCTGTGTCGTAATAATAGTAATATAATAGTAGCTTGGATTGATGAAGCGGAGAAGATTGTCCGTTAATGGCCAGCCAGTTGAAAGAACAGCCCATGTTGTCGTCGGGTAACGTAATAACAAGGCCCAGGTCTGTATCTACCACCGCTTCATTCAGACGGTTAGACAAATAAGTACTTAAATTAAAAGCATAATAAGTATCCTCGTGATACATGGGATCCATTACGAGGGAGCTACTTAGTATATTGCCATTGGTATCGCTCAAATAGCCCCATATTTCGTTCGCACGGTAAATTTCACCAGCATACACATGAGGAGGTAAGTCAGCTGCCTGCATGAGTTGCATATCGGGTTTCAGTCGCAGTTCGGCATTTACAATATACCCTTTACTTTTTAGCTCCAGCAGGTTATTCAAACATGGGAAATCTATCCGTATTTTGTATCCAATGCCGGCTTGTAATAAAGCACGGTGCTCACTTTCCTGTGCTTTTAATATGCTTTTACTGTTTTTAATTTGTTGAAAGGTGCCGGAAGGGCTAATGGTTCGTAGCTGATTAAATTGACTTTGTTGATCAGATAGCAGAAAATCATAGCTGACATTTTCTTGTTCCAAACCGGTAATGTGTGAATATAGTCGCATGTAGCAACTTGAATCGCTTACATTAAAACTTAGTACAGAGCGGGTTATGTTGGTGTCGCATTTGATAGTTAGTCCCTTAAATACTTCGCTAAATAAGCTGGTGCGGTCCACGTGATTTTCATACTTTGTTAAAAATTCGATCAGCTCATATGCAAACCCATCATTCAGGCGCATGGCCAAAGGTTCTTGTTTTTGCGGATAGGGTTGAAAACATTGTTGAGCCAGTGGGGTTGTATCATACTCAAAAGAGCTATAGTTATATAGGTTTCCATCTTCGTTGACAGCAATTTCTTCCAGCAGGCGATGAACCTGAAACTGTGCATCTGTACATGTATCGCCTACCCAATAGCTGTCGGGTTCAAGCATCACAACTAAACTATCAAAAATCTGATGATCTTGATTCCAGCTAAAATCAGTTGGGTAAGATATTGCAAAGTATGACTGAGCTGCTTGACCACCCAACAGGGGATGTTTGTAATAGCCAATCAAGGCTTTTTCTGTGCCTGATGTTGCGATAGAATCAGCCCTGATGGTGGATAGCTGCACAGTAACCGTATCGATTAAGGCTGTGTAAGTTGGAAAATTAATAAAATCGTCTCCCAGGTCAAGCGCTCCCCTTTGACAGGCCTGATTACCTATCAGCAGTACGAAAAAGGGCAGAAATCCTTTGTTAAATAATGATTTACGCATGTTTTAGAATATTAAATGTTGCGATTGGTCGGCAAATAAAACAGATGAAGGAGTCATCTTTAAATCTTATCAATAAGTGGCGATGGTAATTCAGCCAATCAGTTCTTCGCCTCAATAAACTGCACAATTGGGGGAGGATTTGGGGATAAAAGTCCTTTGGTTTAAATTTTAGATTCGCACGACGAGAAAATGGAGGCGTTAATCGAAATGATTTATTCGATTATAATAATGGGTTTAGATTTGGGCGAACTTAAAAACAAATAGCAATGAATAATACTAAGCATTTGAGTTTAGCTCAGTTTTTTTTTATTAGTTTAATGGTCATTTCTTGCAGTTCAAGCGATGATGAAGTTGATCTGTTGGGTAACTGGGTCGAAATGGGCTCGTTTGAAGGTGTACCACGCACTGATGCTGTGGCTTTTGTGATTGGGAATTATGCATACGTGGGTACAGGGTATGATGGTGTTGAGGATGAGCGTTTGAATGATTTCTGGCGTTACGATGCTGAAAGAGACTTCTGGACCCAGGTAGCTTCGTTTCCCGGAGCTGCCCGAAATGGTGCGGTGGCTTTTTGTGCCGGTGGTAAAGGATATGTATGTACGGGGTATGATGGTAAAAGTCGATTGAACGATACATGGGCTTATGATCCGGAGACCGACAGTTGGACACAAAAAGCTGATTTTCCGGCTTCGCCAAGGTATGGGGCAGTGGCTTTTACGTTAAATGACATTGGTTATGTGGGTACGGGTTACGATGGTAATATGCTCAAAGATTTTTGGGCTTACTCACCCAAAACAGATAGTTGGGAGCAGAAATTAAGCATTGGTGGTAAAAAACGGCGAGATGCCGTGGCTTTTGTCATTGATGATAAAGCCTATGTGTGCACCGGAACTGATAATGGGCAGTATTTGGATGATTTGTGGGTGTATGATGCTTTTGCCGATGACTGGACAGCGAAGCGGAATATTAGTAATGATAACGAGGATGAAAGTTATGATGATGAGTATCAGATGGTGGGACTCAATGGAGTCGCTTTTTCAATTGATGGGCTGGGCTACCTGAGCACCGGTGGACCGGGTGCTCCTGGTGCGCTTACCTGGGAGTATAACCCGGATAGTGACTTATGGGTGCAGCGCAGTAACTTAGAAGGGTCGCCGCGCTACTCAGCAGTTTCTTTTGTGGTTAATAACGAACCTTTTATAGCTACAGGTAATAGTGGCGGTTATTATTTTGATGATGTATGGACTTTCAAAGCCAACGAAGAACAGGACGATAATGATTAAGGCAGACATTTAATTATGAAACCGTATCGAACGAAGAAGTAGTTAAAATACTTACGGTCAGTTTATCAAAAGCGCTTGAGGGTAATGGGAATAAGATTTAAACCCACTGCTGTTCAACTTAATTTTAGCAGCTTTTATCACCAATGCTCCCTTATTGGCTATTGAAAAAATCCCGGTCTTTGCGTCCTTTTGCATAGATTGGGATTTTTTATTGCGGCTGCACAAGCAAAGCAAGCCTGGGGCAAACGCATTTAAGGATTCAGAAATACTATCGTTTTAATATGCTCCGGATGACTTCCAGAATTATTCAAATGAATCCACATACTTGATTTATAATTCAATAATCCTGAAAGGGTTAAATTTAATTAGCTCTGTACGAAGTGCAGAGGATATGATTCGACATATTATAAGAAGCTACAGCGTGGTTGAATTTTAAATGCGTCTGTTGTGAAAACAAGCCTTCTTGTGAACGTATTTGAAAATCTTTTCGCATCTTTATGCCCTATAAAAAACGTAAGTGAATCAGATTAACAAAATAGAGGCACAATACTTAAAGTTCATCGGGGTAACCTTGTTGATGGCAGCTGCCTGTATGCCTGATTCAACTGACGAAAAATCACGTTTTCTTGCTTGCGATGATGTTCGTGAAATTATACTCGAGCAGTTCAATAGTCTCTCGGCCGCTCACCGGCAAGAGGTAATCGATTGGGAAAATGCTATTAAAGAGGTTAGCGAGCTGCCTCAGCTGCACTGCGAAGTAGGCGAAGGTGCCGTATATCAGGTGCTTTCAACCAATCAAATCCTACCTACTTTTATAGTTGCCAATGCATTGTTGCGCAGGACACCTAACGTAGAAGCTTTAAGGGATGGGCAACAATATGGTTTTAATCCTGAACAAAGTAGTACTGCTTGCGAGCGTATCAGGCATTCACTAATTACACGTGCCGGTCCTTTGGCATAAATTAACATCTTTCGCCAGGTACTAAGCACACGAATGGATTCGTGCTGCAGCGAAACGATTGATCTAAGGATCCCATCATCTATTCTTTTAATAATCTGATAATTATAATATTATGGCATTGAGTGGTTTGATTTCCAAAATATTTGGAAACAAGTACGACAGAGATATGAAGGAGGTAGCTCCCTTCGTAGAGAAGATTAAAGCGGTTTATCCCGAGATAGAAAAGTTAACGCATAACGAGTTGCGTCAGCGATCGGCGGCCTTACGTGCACGCGTGCAGGAAGCTGTTAAGGCCGAGCAGGATAAGATTGTTGAGCTGAAAGCACAAACTGATTCTCCCGAACTATCGGTGGGTGATAAAGAAAAGATATACAAAGAGGTTGACCGGCTGGAGAAGGAGATTACCGAGAAGCTGGAGAAGGCCTTAACCGATGCTTTGCCCGAAGCTTTTGCAATTGTTAAGGACACAGCCCGTCGTTTCGCTCAAAACGAAACCATTGAGGTGGAAGCAACACAGTTCGACCGTGACTTATCAGCCACCAAAGATTTTGTGGAGATAGAAGGCGAGAATGCCCTTTATTACAATTCCTGGTCGGCCGGGGGTAATGAAATTACCTGGGACATGATTCACTACGATGTGCAGCTGATAGGTGGCGTGGTGCTTCATAGTGGTAAAATAGCCGAGATGGCCACCGGTGAAGGTAAAACGCTGGTAGCCACTCTGCCCGTATTCCTGAATGCATTAGCAGGCCGCGGTGTGCATGTGGTAACGGTAAACGACTACCTGGCCAAGCGTGACTCGGAGTGGATGGGTCCTTTGTATCAGTTCCATGGTTTGTCGGTTGATTGTATTGACAAGCATCGCCCCAACTCACCCGAGCGTCGTGCTGCTTATAAAGCTGATATTACTTTTGGTACCAACAATGAGTTTGGTTTTGATTACTTGCGTGATAACATGGCTATCTCGCCCGACGACCTGGTGCAGCGCCCTCATAACTACGCCATTGTCGATGAGGTGGATTCCGTATTGATTGATGATGCCCGTACGCCATTAATTATTTCCGGTCCGGTACCCAAGGGAGATGATCAGCTCTTTGGTGATTTGAAGCCCAAGATTGAGAAAATTGTTGAGGCGCAGCGTAAGTTGGTAACCGGCATCCTGGCCGAGGCCAAGCAAAAGATGAAGTCGGGTGATAAGAAAGAGCAGGAAGAAGGAGCCTTGCTGCTGCTGCGCGCCTTCAAAGGATTGCCTAAGAACAAGGCCATCATTAAATTTCTGAGTGAGGTGGGTGTGAAAGCCAGCATGCTGAAGACCGAGAACTTCTACATGCAGGAGAATAGCAAAAACATGCACATTGTTACCGATCCGCTGTACTTTGTTATTGATGAGAAGAATAACTCCATTGAGCTTACCGATAAAGGACTGGATCTGATTACCGGATCGGCCGAAGATCCCAATTTCTTTGTGCTGCCCGATGTGGGTTCTGAGATAGCCACACTGGAGAAAGAAAATATGCCCGAAGAGGAGCGCACCAAAAAGAAAGATGAAATCATTCAGAATTTCTCCATCAAGTCGGAGCGTGTGCATACGATTAATCAGCTGTTAAAGGCCTATACGCTTTTTGAGAAGGATGTGGAGTATGTGGTGATGGATAACAAGGTGAAGATTGTAGATGAGCAAACGGGACGTATCATGGAAGGTCGTCGTTACTCCGATGGTCTTCATCAGGCCATTGAAGCCAAAGAGCGTGTAACCGTTGAGGCTGCTACTCAAACCTATGCTACTATTACGCTGCAGAACTATTTCCGTATGTATAATAAGCTGTCGGGAATGACCGGTACGGCGGAGACAGAAGCAGGAGAGCTGTGGGATATCTACGAACTGGATGTGGTGGTGATTCCAACCAATCGCCCCATTCAGCGTAACGATATGGAGGACATTGTGTACAAAACCAAGCGTGAGAAGTACAATGCCGTTAGTGCCGAAATCATTCGCCTGGTAGAGCAGGGACGTCCCGTATTGGTGGGTACTACTTCGGTGGAGGTATCCGAGTTATTGAGTCGTACCCTGAAGATGCGCGGAATTAAGCACAATGTACTGAATGCGAAGCTGCACCAGCGCGAGGCCGAGATTGTGGCCGATGCAGGTACAGCAGGTGTTGTTACCATTGCTACCAACATGGCAGGTCGTGGTACCGACATTAAGTTGTCGCCCGAAGTGAAAGCCGCCGGCGGTTTGGCCATTATCGGTACCGAGCGCCACGAGTCGCGTCGTGTTGACCGTCAGTTACGGGGACGTGCAGGTCGTCAGGGTGATCCGGGTTCATCACAGTTCTTTGTATCGCTGGAAGATGATTTGATGCGTCTGTTTGGCTCCGATAAAATTGTGAAGTACATGGATCGTCTGGGACTCGAAGATGGTGAGATGATTCAGCATAGCATGATTACGAAATCTATTGAGCGTGCCCAGAAGAAGGTGGAAGAGAATAACTTTGGTATTCGTAAGCGCTTGCTTGAGTACGATGATGTGATGAATTCGCAGCGTGAGGTAATTTACACCAAACGTCGCCATGCTTTATATGGTGAGCGCATTCAGGTAGACATCTCCAATATGATGGCCGATACTTGTACTGATATTGTAGAGGAATATCAGGCAGCCGGCGATTTCGAAGGCTTTAAGCTGGAGCTGATACGTATTTTCTCAGCCCAATCACCTTTTACCGAGGAGGACTTTTTGAAGGGGCGTGCTGATGAGCTCTCAATACAATTATTTGAAAAAATGTGGGAGGCCTACAAGCGTAAAGGCGCCCTTATTGCCCAGCAGGCCAATCCGGTTATCAAGGATGTGTACGAGACCAAGTCCGAAATGTTTAAAAACATTGTGGTGCCCATCAGCGATGGACAGAAGGTGTATCAGATAACTACCAATCTGAAGAAAGCCTACGAGAGCGAGTCGAAAGAGCTGGTTCGTTCCTTTGAGAAGGCTGCCATGTTGGCAACCATTGATGATGCGTGGAAGGAACACCTGCGTGAGCTGGACGACTTGCGTCAGGCGGTACAAAATGCTACCTACGAGCAGAAGGATCCACTGTTGATTTATAAGTTTGAGTCCTTCAACCTGTTTAAGGCTATGGTGGGCGAAAACAATAAGGCCGTGGTATCCTTGCTGTCAAAGGGTCATATACCTATTCAGAATGCCGATGGTGTTCAGGAAGCCCAGGAACGCAAGCGTCAGGATTATAGTAAAATGCAGACGCGTAAAGATGAGTTTTCGCGCGGTGGAGGCGGCAGTAGTGCTCCGGGACAAGCGCCCAAGCAGGAGCGTATTGAGCCGGTGCGTGTTGAGAAGAAGGTGGGCCGTAACGAACCTTGTCCCTGTGGAAGCGGTAAGAAATACAAACAATGTCACGGTAAATAATAATTAGTGCTCGTTGCATGGTGCCTTGTGCACGATGCAACGGGCATTATGCACTAATAACAGAAAATATGATTCTTAACTCAATTAACTGGAATGTTCATCCCGAGATATTTTCGATAGGATCGTTGCACGTGCGTTACTATGGCCTTCTTTTCGCCATGGGCTTTATGCTGGGTTATTATATTCTTGAGAAAATGTTCAAATCGGAAGACATAAAACAAGAATGGCTCGATAAAATATTTATGTACGTGGTGGTGGCTACCATTGTTGGGGCACGCCTGGGGCACGTGATCTTTTACGGATGGGATTATTACTCGCAGCATCCTGGCGATATCATTAAAATATGGGAGGGCGGATTGGCCAGTCACGGAGGTGCCATCGGAATTCTGATAGCATTACATTATTATTCAAAAAATGTGACGAAAAAGAGCATGATATGGACACTGGATCGCCTGGTGGTACCGGTTGCCCTAACGGCTGTCTTTATTCGTTTAGGTAACCTTATGAACTCTGAAATTTATGGTCATGTTACCGATTTGCCCTGGGGTTTTGTGTTTGAGCGACGCGGTGAAACGCTGCCCAAGCATCCCACGCAGCTATATGAGGCCTTCTGTTATCTGATTACCTTTATCGTGGTGTTCTTCACCTACTGGAAGACCAAGGCCAAGGAGAAGCAGGGCTTGATTTTTGGTATCTTCCTAATCGGTATTTTTGCCTCTCGTTTCTTCATTGAGTTTGTGAAAGAAAATCAGGAGGCCTTTGAAGAAAGCATGACCTTTAATATGGGACAGCTGTTGAGTGTGCCATTTGTCATTGCCGGTGTTTATTACATCTACAATGCGATAAAGAAGTAAATTGCTTTAAAGCATAACTAAAGCAGGCCGTTCAAAAATGAGGTTTTCATATTTTTGAACGGCCTGTTTTCGTTTTTTATACCACCCAACTAAGCGGGTTGATGCTGTGGACGTAATAGGTCCATTACGGTTTTTACCGGATTAAAAGTGCTTATCGGTACCTCAACAAAGAAGCTGAGCCAATGGGCCATGGCACCGTTCCACAGACCCGGTAATTCAAGTGCTTTTAAGGCTTTTCCGTTCTGTGTTTTCTCTGATATAAAGCCGGTTTCCGGATCCACAAAATTCGTCAGGTCAAACTTCTGTCCTTGATAATCTTTCGTATAACACACCAGATCTACCGGATTAAAGTGAGTACTGCTTTTCACTATTTCCTGCTGTTGGCCATCCTTGGGATGTATTTGTGCGCTTTCTACAATCTGCAGGCTTATGGTACCGTCTGATTGTTTCACCCAGAAGGGGCCGCCACCGGGCTCTCCTTCGTTTTTTACCATGCCACACACGCGAATCGGGCGGTTCAGATGTTCTTTAATAAAGGCTGCCTTCTGATTGTGATCCATGCTGGCCATTTTGTCATCGGTGATCTGAAGTTCAGAACAAAGGAAATCCACCCCTTTATCAATGGCATCGGGGGCTTGGCTATCAATTCCCTCAAGAATGGCAAATACCTGCTCTTTTTTACTAAGAAGAAGACCGGCCAGTACCTGCTTATAATGAATGGTGTCGCTCAGTAAATGCTGCGGCACCACGTTATCTATATTTTTGATGAAAACCATTTCTTCTGCAAGGTCATTTAGGTTTTCGATGAGAGCACCATGGCCGGCAGGTCGAAACAGCAGGTTACCATCCGATTGTCTGAAGGGGGTATTGTCGGGCTTAACGGCTAAAGTATTGGTGGAAGGTTTCTGGTAGGAGAATGATACCTCAAATTTACAATTATGGACTTTCTCAAGGGCATTGCGTCGCTCCTCCAATCGTGTTTTAAATAGTGCCTCGTGCTCCGGGCTTACCGTAAAGTGTACCTTACCCTTTGAGCCATCGCTTGCATAGGCAGCTGTCTCCTTTAGGTGTTCTTCCAAGGGCGTAAAGGCACTATTTTCACTATGGTGAAATAATAACAGTCCCTTGGGTAGCTGCCCGTAATTGAGGCCTTTGGGTAATAAAAGTCCTTCAATCAGGGTTGTGGCTGCCTCAACACTAACTGACTCGTTACCGGTATTTACCTGCGTACCTTGAGTGAGGGCATTGCCAAAGGCAAATTTGCGAATGTCACGCAGAAAGGTTTGATAAGGCTCCTGATTGAGAAGTTCTTGTTGGCGGCCATCATCGGCCTGTAAAAATTCAAACAGAGATTTGAACATACGGGTGGCAGCGCCCGATGCCGGCACAAATTTGATCACATCAAGTCCTTGATTTAATGCCCTGTTGTATTTTTCAATAAGCGTAGTTTCATCATATTTGTTGGTTCGGATGATGCCGTCGTTAATCGTGGCTGCTTTTACCAGCCTTGCATAAGGGAAACCGGCTTCAAAATGCTCCAGCTGCTTACTGATGCGTTCGGGTGTAATCCCTTCTTTGTGTATTTGTAAGTAGTCTTTTTCGCTTAGCATATAAATAGATTTTGATATGTAATAATAGTTTTTTTTGTCCTGTTTAACAAGCAAAATACATTTTATCATACTCGCAATACGGCAGCTTATATGCCTGAAGTTATTTAATACAAGGATGTTATTTGTTAAGACATGCTGTTTTTGAAAAATACACCATTAGACTAAATGACTCGAATAGTTGAATGTATTGATTATCAAATATTTAAAAGTTTAGTAATTCGGGAAAATATGATATATTCGCTCACTTAAAAATTTAATATTATTCACGAATCGTTCTTTTATGAAGAGAATAGGATTATTATGTGGGTTAATGATGATGGGTTTTCAGCTATTTGCTGAGGGCTATCAGGTAAACCTGCAGGGAAACAGGCAAACCGGAATGGGACATACTGGTGCCGGCCTTTTAATGGGAGCTAGCAGCATGCATTTCAATCCGGGAGCCTTAAGTTTAATGAAATCAAAATATGATTTTTCGGCAGGTGCAAGTGGTGTATTTTCAAAAAACACTTTTCAGAAAAAGGCACCTTCAGTATATGAGGCTAAATCGGATAACCCTGTAGGCACACCGTTTTATTTTTATGGTGCCACAAAGTTAAATGATAAGCTGGCAATGGGTCTCAGTGTTACATCGCCTTATGGAAATACCCTGAAATGGGGGGATGACTGGGATGGTAAATACCTGATTCAGGATATATCTTTACAAGCGATTTTTATTCAGCCCACTGTGGCCTATCAAATCACCGATAAATTAGGCATTGGCGTCGGATTTATGGCCGTTAGTGGTAGTGTGGACTTAAATAAGGCGCTGCCAGTGCAATATACCGATGAACAAGGAAACCCAATGAATGCGGGAGTCAATATCTCGGGTAATACCTGGGCCTTTGGTTTCAATGCCGGTATTTTTTATAAGGTATCTGATAATTTTACTGCCGGTTTAAGCTATCGATCGGAGGTAATGGTGAAGCTTGATGGCGGTGATGCTGATTTCTCGGTGCCGGGATCATTGGCCGGTTTATACCCCGATACTAAGTTTGACTCCGAATTACCGCTCCCTTCCAATATCACTTTAGGGCTGGGTTATCAGTTAAACGATAAGTGGTTACTGGCAGCTGACCTTCAGTATGTGGGCTGGTCGGCTTATGAAAGCCTAAACTTTGATTTTGAAGCACCAAGTGTGCCTGATTCATACAACCAGCGGGATTTTGAAAATACGATGATTTACCGCCTGGGAGCTGAGTATTCCCTAAATGAAAAAGCGCAGTTCAGAGCCGGTGTCTATTACGATAGTACTCCCATTTCTGAAGATTTGCTGACACCCGAAACCCCGGGAACCAATAAGATTGGTATGTCATTGGGCTTTGGCTATAAATTCACGGACAAATTGTCTTTGGATGCTTCTCTGCTATATATTCATGGAGAAAAGCGAGAAGATGGTTATGCACCCAGTGACTTTTATGGTACCTATTACACCAATGCCATTATTCCGGGTATAGGTATTAATTATTCATTCTAAAAGCGATATGGTAATGATAAAAAAATATACTGATCACCTTTTATTGATGAGTTTGGCGCTGGGCCTATGGTCCTGCGAACCCAATGTGGATACCTTTGTGCCATCTCATGGAAGTGCTGATTTTACGAAGTTTATTGCCATAGGCGATTCATACACCGCCGGATATACCGATGGTGCCCTGGGGCGTCGTGGACAAGAGGAGAGTTTTAGTTATATACTAGGTAAGCAGCTGATGTATGCCGGCAGTGAATCATTTAACCAGCCCTTGGTAAAATCTGAAGCCAGTGTGGGTACAACTGTTCTAGCCGAAAACCAGAACAATGGTTATTTTGAATTAAAAGTGGTAGATGGTGCATTTAAGCCGGTACCCGTACTGGGCGATATGGGCATATTTACTGAAAGCGTGTACAGTGCCAATAATCAAAATTTTGGTGTTCCTGGAGCCAAAGTTACTCATTTAGCACTTGAAGCGCCTTATCCACCGTACTCGACCCTTAATCCTTTCTTTAAGCGCTTTGCCAGTACTCCTGAAGCTACAGTTATGGGTGATGCCCTGGCTGCCCATCCTACTTTTGTGTCGCTGTGGATTGGTAACAATGATGTATTGGGTTACGCCCTTGCCGGTGGTGAAGATGATGAAATTACCGATGTAGCACTTTTTGCGGGTCTTATTGATCAATATGCTGGAGCCATTGCGGCTGGCGGCGCCAAAGCAGTGATGGGTAATATCCCGGCGATTGAAAGTATTCCTTATTTTAATACGGTGGCTTATAATGTGTTGCCGCTGGATGCTGATAAGGCAGCCCAGCTCAATGCTGGCTATACCAAATATAATGAAGGAGTAGATCTGTACAATAGTCAGGTGCCGGAAAACATGCAGCTGCCCTACATTAGTTTTCAGGAAGGAGCCAACGCTCTTATTATTGAAGACGAGGATTATCCCATTAATGGTATGCGCCAGATAAAGACTGATGAGAAATTGGTATTAACCCTGCCCAGTGATAAAATTGCCAATGAAGGCTGGGGAACCATGGTGCCTGTCCCAGCCGAATATGTGTTGGATGAGGAAGAGCTGGAGGATATAGATGTAGCTACTAAAGCCTACAATACTGCCATTAAAGCCACTTGCGAGAAATATGGTTTCGCCATGGTTGATTTGAATAAAAAAATGGAGGAGTTAAGTACCACGGGCTTAATCATCGATGGCCATCGTTACACAAGTCAGTTTGTGACCGGAGGTGTTTTCTCATTGGATGGTATTCATGCCACCGGAAGAGGTTCGGCCATTATCGCCAATGCCTTTATCGATGCGATTAATGCAAAATTCAATGCATCGGTTCCACGGGCTAATATTAACGATTATAACACAGTGGAGTTTCCGTAAGCGGGAAAATCAATAAGGAATAAATATAAAAGATGCCGCAAATAATTTTTGTTGGCATCTTTTTTATTTCAGCTGCATGGTAATGCGCTCCTCCAGGCTGTCGCGCAGGCGTATCAGCAGCGGATGATTAGCTTGAAATGGATGCTCATCAATCCTGCGAATGGGGAGCAAGCGAGGCGAGGTGCCGGAAATAAAGGCGGCCTCCATAACAGGTAGTTCATCCATCGGAAGCGAGCGATACACAATTTTTATCTTCAGCTCAAGTGCACAATTGATAATCTGTTGCCGCATAATGCCCGGCAGTACCTCCTGTTCTTTTGCTGTTATAAGTGTGTCATCTTTTATAAAAAATAGGTTAGAGCGGCTTCCCTCGGTAAGGGCATGGCGATGATTGACCAGCAATGTTTCATACACATGCTCCTGCGCAATAATATCATTGGCTTTATTACGTATGCTTGCATTGTATATTTTGGCCGTGGGATGAGTACGCTCATCATATTGTAGGGTGCATACAATCCCTTCTTTCCTTTCTGCTTCGTTGGGATAGCGGGCCGGTATAAAATAAGCCAGAAAGTAGGCATCTCCATTATTTTTAAACCTTAAATCAAGCTTCACATTCCCATCGTTGATATTATTAGCTGTATAGAGCACCTGCAAACGGCGGGGAAGCATGCTGATGCGCACAGGACTAACTTTGCCGGCTGTTTTTAGGCTATGTGTCAGTCGATTTAAATGATCGTCCAGAAAAAGTGGTGTAGACGCTTGTATACGGAATACCTCATACACGCAGACTTCATCGGGTGCGATGGTGGCGTTGAAGAAATTCACCGACTTAAGAGTTCTGTCCATCAGGAAGTACTGACCTCGTATAGCAGATTGCATCTGAAACAATGGTATCGTTAATATTTCAGTATGAAGATAAGTATTTTTTATAACCCGAAAAAATGTCAGGAGGCAATGTCATAATGCCCTGATCAGGAGTTGTGTAGTAGTCATTTTGTCATAGTGCGAAATCTGCTTATTTACATCGTGTAATAGTAATCTATTGATAATCAGAAATTAGTTTGTTTTTTGTCATTTAGGTGCTGAAATTGGCATCTACTTTGATATTGTCTGTGTGAGTGAATTAAAAATTTGTTGAACTAAATTTTGGAGGAAAAAGCTATGACACTGGCAAAATTATCAAACAACTGGTTTCCATCAGTACCTTCAATCTTCGATAGATTTTTTGATGGAGAATTGATGGATTGGAATAGAACTAATTATTCCAGCACCGATACAACCTTACCCGCCGTTAATGTTACCGAAAATGACAATGAGTTTCTGATTGATGTGGCGGCCCCGGGTTTAAAAAAAGAAGACTTTAAGGTGGATTATGACAATGGCCGATTAACCATTTCATCGGAAAAGAAAAATGAGAAGGAAGAAAAAGAAGGTGAGAAGGTAACAAGGCGTGAGTTCAGCTATCAGTCATTCCAGCGCTCGTTCACCGTATCGGAAAGTGTGATCGATGCTGATAAGATTGGGGCTAACTACGATAATGGCATTCTTCATATCACTTTGCCCAAGCGCGAGGAGGTGAAGCCACGTCCGGCCAAGCAGATTGCTATTAAATAGCCTTAAGGTTTGTCTCAAAAGGGAACATAGATGTGACCTTAAATGATATTGATTTTAATTAACAGAGAGTGCTATGTTGGAGTTATGTAAGAAAGTATTGAATGGTGTACAGGAAGATAAGGAGCTCTTTCGTAAAGAATTGATAAAATCTATGGCATGGCTAAATCGCGAAGATCAAACAAAGTTGAAAGATTATGTGCAGCTAACATTTGCCGATGAGCATGCCGATGTGATACAAGAGGTTCTTAGCACCCAATACGATTTTGCATCCTAACAATATTGAAAAAGCCGTTGGCTGTTTGCGATTGCATCGGCCAACGGCTTTTAATATGTTTTATGGCTCGGTTCTTTATCTGCCGAAATCCATTTAAGGATTAAATACAAAAAAGCTTAACGAATTGGGTGCTTTCAAAGCTTACACGTCCTAATCAGTCTCTCGGCTCTTTTCGCATAACTCACCGCTAATTCCTCACTTCTCACTTCCTACAACCTAACATACTTACACATTAATAGAGCCTAATTAAAGATAATAGTGTATTTTAAGGCTGAAAAATCACTTAAAATATACCTCATGAAGTACTTCTTTATCCTATTGGTATTGCTCGTTGTGGAACCAGTTTATACGGCGGGCAAAAATGTGACGGGCATTGTCTTTAACGACAAAAATAAAAATGGCATCTACGATGCAGGTGATATAGTAATGCCGGATGTTTGTGTCTCTAATCAAAGGGAGGTGGTAAAAACCGATGCGCAAGGACGCTACCAATTGCCTTTGCGTAAAAATGCTTTTATTTATGTGGTGAAGCCCCAAGGCTATGCTCTTCAGCTCGATGAGGATAACATCCCCCAAGGTAATTATTATCATCATCCCAAAGGAACGCCCCGTAATTTAAAATATCCGGGTGTGGAGCCAACAGCTAAACAACCTGTAGAAATTAATTTTCCACTATATGCTACCGGGCTAAAGACGAATTTTCGAATGCTGGCGCTGGGGGATCCGCAGATGCCCAATGATGAAGCACTGGACTATTTCAGGGATGGTGCTGTGGCCGATCTGTTTCGCCACCAGGCCGATTTTTATATGGTGCACGGCGATATTGCTGATGATCATCTTTTGATTTATCCGCGAGAGAAGAAAATAATGGGCAAGCTGAATGTACCCGGCTATCATGTTCCCGGTAATCACGATGTGAACTATCGGTCAGAAGATCGGGTTAATGATTTTGAGACTTACCGAATGGCCTATGGTCCCGATTACTACGCTTTTAACTATGGCAATGTTCACTTTATCGTACTGAATAACATTGCCTACCAGGGATGGGATAAGCTTAATAATAAAGCTGGGCGCTATACTGGCAATCTGGATGATACACAGCTGGAATGGTTGCAAAATGACTTGGCCACCGTGCCACACAATCGGCTGATTGTCATCAATTCGCATATTCCCTTTCTGGAAGGGCCTGCACAGAAAGAGGCCGTTGTTAAGCTGCACCAAATGCTGAGTGACCGGCAGGCCGTGCTCTCACTAAGTGGTCATACCCATCAGGTAAATACTTACCGGCTGGATGAGAATAGCCATTGGCCCTACCCGGGAATGCACGAAGGCGTTATTTTAGGAGCTACTTGCGGCAGTTGGTGGTCCAACCCCAAGGATGAGAATGGCATACCGGTGGCCACCTGTAATGATGGTTCACCCCGTGGCTATTTTGTGTTTGACTTCATGGGTGTCGATTATAGCTACCGTTTCATCCCATTTCATTATCGCGATGATTTTCAGATGCGCGTATCATTGCCCCAGGGACGATTGCAACAATCGGAGTTGGCAGATACTGATATTGTGGTTAACTGGTTTGTGGGGAAGCCACAGCAGAAGGTTGAAGTGCGTATCAATGGTGGAGCTGTGCGGTTGATGGAAAACTTCTATGGCACTGATCCTTTTTATGAGGGTACATTGGACATACGCAAAACAGATCCGGCTTATCCGCCACGTGCCCGTGAAACGCAGCACCTGTGGAAAGTTGCATTGCCTGTTGATTTACCTGTCGGCACACATCATATTGAGGTGACGGCCTACGGCGATAAGGGAAAGACCTATCAGGCCATTAAGCTATTTGCGGTAGAGTAAATAACTAACGAAGGTGTTCAAAAAAAGTATCACGCAGAGACCGCTAGGGATTTCGCGAAAGACATAAAGCAAAGAATGCAATGCTTCAGGCCTTTGCGCACTTTGCGAGAAATATCAAATATCTTTGAACACCTTCGTTTTGTAATATTGCCTTGGAAAAAGGCTTATCGCTTCTTTATTTATCGGGCGCTACGAATCCAGGTAAGACGGTGCCATAACTTTTCCAGCGGTCCCTGGCGGTACTTCTTCATCCACCAATTACAAAATGCAATTTGCAGAATAAACAGTACCACACCCAAATACAAACTACTTAATACCCCAATCTTCGGTGCCATATTCAGGGCAAAGGGGAAGTATATCAGTGAGCCGATAATTGATTGGGTAATGTAGTTGGTAAGGCTCATGCGGCCATAAGCGATAAAAGGCTTCATTAGCTTTTTAAAGAGACTGCTGCGGTATAAAAGAGCAAAGAGACTGACCCAGATAAAAGTAAAGCTAAGCTTCCACCACATATCAATGGCCACGCCCAGCGAGCGGCGGTACATAAATTCTCTGTCGATATAATAGTTCTGACGCAACAGATAGAAACAGGCAGCAGCAACAGTGGCTATGGCCAGCACACGCAACCAGGTTTTTTTATTCTCAGCCAGGTGAGCAAACCAGCCCCTGCGTCCCAGTAACAAGCCCACCAGAAATAAACCGGCAGTTTGCAGGAAACGGCCGTTTTCAATGGCCCACAGCATACTCCATAGCTGACCTATGGTAGTGTTTCCTTTGATAAGTGCCCAAAAAGTACCTTCCGACAAATAGCTTCTCACATCACCATGAAACAGTCTGTTAAGTTGTTTTGGCAGCTCAAAAGCATTGTCCGCAAGTTGCCTGAAAAAGTAGAACAGTTCCACCGGTTGTAGTAAAAAGAAAATTGCCAACAGCAGCACAGCGCGGTCGCCCCACTTGCGAACAACAAATAGCACCAGGCCAACCACAGCATACAGCATTAGTACCTCACCCGGAAAAAAAGCGGCATTAACACAGGCAAAGCCGGCCAGCAGCAAGAGACGCCACAGGTAACGGCCACCAAAACCGAGGCCTCGCGCCTGAGCCCTGGTGTATTGGATGTAAAAGGTGAAGCCAAACAGAAGGGCAAAAATTGAATAAGTTTTGCCCGCAAATAAAAAGAAAAGGGTATCCCAGGCGGCACGATCAGCGGTGCCCATGGCCTCAAAAGCAGTGGGGAAGACATACAGATTGAAACGTTCGATATTGTGCAACAGCATAATGGCCATAATGGCAAAGCCGCGCAATACATCCACTACTTCAATGCGCTTGGTGTTAACAGAGAGTGAACTCATTTTTATAAGTTTTGTGTTTATAAATGATCCTGATAATGGGGGTTGGGGTGGGCAAAGCGCCAAAAATAGTATTTATTTATTGGTTTTAATACTCCTTTGGATAGGCTTTGCCCAATTATCATGGGCACAATTCAACTGTTCACTTGTCTCCTTATTCTTGGGTGGTTTACGAAAGCGTAGTAGTCATTTAAAATGTGATGTAATGGCAGCAGCTCTTAAATGCCTTTAATGCGCTGCAAAAAGGCAGAAAAGGCTCCTTTATCTATCTCTCCTGATTTGCGGGCTTGATTAATAATTACTCGCTGATTATCGGCGGTAAGGTAAAATTTAAAGATATAATCGGCTGTTTCATCAATGCCCATCTTGCCAAAGCGCAGATCTGCCAAGTATAGTCCTTCTGTATCTTTGCCTACCTGGTAATAGCCCTTGGTGAAAAGAAGGAGTTTTTGAAGGTCCGTATCATGGCTCAGCGGTGCGAGAAGATGCTCGTTACGGGGAATGTAAATAAAGTCGGTGGGGTGGTGCTCGTCAAAGTTAGAATACAGGGCCATGTGGTATCCGTCAGATGCCTCAGCAATACCCATCCATAAGAAGTTACTCAGGGGTAGCGGGCTTGTGCGGAAGCGTTCATAACTAATGTCTTGCGCCTTAAAGGCTTGTTCAAATACTTTATTCACATAAAACTTATTGGCCACAGTAAGGCTCAGGTAACCAGTTGTTAAAGCCAGGGTGCCCACCATTAAGTAACGGCGTATCTTAGATTTTCTGTTGAAAAAGGGTAGTGTAAGCAAGGCCAACAAGAAAGGGAGGGTGTAAAATACATCTACAATGCCAATGGTGCCGAGTTCAACACGATAAGATGAGAAGGGCAGAAAGGCGCCGGTTCCATAGGTGGTTAGGTAGTCGAGCAAGGGATGGGTAAAGATTGACCAAAACATAAGTTGGGTCCATTCTATGCGGGTAATGAGCATTTTTTTTCGGTGGATGCGGTGAATCAACCAGCCCATGATAGGAGCCATCAAAAAGGCAAACACAAGGCTGTGACTAAATCCCCTGTGTACAAAGAGCCCATCTGCCACACTGTAAAATCGTGTGAACAGCACATCCATATCGGGGATCAGTCCCCCTACAGCTCCCCACATCAGGGCTTTGTTACCGGCTTTTTTCCCTAAAACCACTTCTCCTATTCCGGCACCCAACACTGTTTGTGTTACTATATCCATCAATTTGTTTATTATTTTGACATACTATTTTGAAAAATAACGATTCAACATTTATTTGGTTGCATAAAAAGGGCTGCTCTTTTGAAAAGAAAATGAGCTATTGCATATCTTTGATGATGGCAGAAATTGAAAGTTAAGTGATTATGAAGATCGAAAAGGAGAATGAAGACACAACAAGGGGCTACCTACAGGTTTATACCGGTAATGGTAAAGGGAAAACCACAGCAGCTATCGGCCTTACCATTAGAGCTGTGGGAGCCGGTAAGCGGGTTTTCTTCGCTCAGTTTGTAAAGGGGATGATATACTCCGAGGTAAAGGTGCTACAAGGACTTGCTCCTGCCGTTACCATCAAACAATATGGTTTGGAGTGTTTTATACACAAGGCGCCCACCCCAGCCGATGTGGAAGCAGCCCGTAATGGCTTGCTTAAGGTGAAGCAGATAATTGAATCAGGTAATTATGATATGGTGGTGTTGGATGAAGCCAATATCGCCCTCTACTATCAGTTGTTTAGCCTTGATGAATTCCTTGAAATCCTGAAAAATAAACCCTCTGCTACCGAGATCATTATTACAGGGCGTTACGCACCCGGTGCACTCATTGATATGGCTGACCTTGTATCTGAGATGAAAGAAATAAAGCATTATTACAGCACCGGCGTGTCAGCCAGGGAGGGAGTAGAGTTTTAGCCGACACATTGATGCCCAATTACTAAGTAAAACAGCCCTTGCTTTGAACATCTGGATCTTGAATTTATGATCAATTTAGTCCATAATTTTTATTTCGTATTTAAGTGATATGTAGATAGTCAATTAGCTGCTTAGCCCTAATGGCACCTGCTTTTTTTGGTAACTATTACCCTTCATTGGCGTATCATTACCTGCATTTTTATTCTAAACATAGAATTAGGAAAAATTTATTAACCTGTGTTGTTACTGCGTAGGCATCATCCAGTGGGATATGTGTACGTAAACAACTGCATGAAACAAATTAACATGAAGAAGATGAATTGGCTATCAGCACTTATGCTGGGTAGTATGATTGCCTTTACGGCATGCAGCGATGATGAAGCTAAGGGTGATGTATTCAGCGACCTGACCCCCGAGGCACACAAGCAGGAGATAGAACGCGAAGGTGTGGCTCTTGTGAAGAAGATGGAGGCTGCCAAAAGCTTAGAGACTTTCGATGTGATCGACGGATTTTTTACGCTGATGGATCGTACAACAGCTCAGCCTCCGGTGGCGTTAGCGATGCCCCTTACAGAGTTGCAAAATTTAAGCGAAGGCAATAAAACCATGGTGAGTGCACCGGCTGCCCTTGTGGCTCAGTACCGTATTTCAGATGAGTTTAAAAGCCAGACGGGTATTTATGAGTGGGATGAAGAAGCCACGGATTGGAGGTTGCTTGCTGCATCGGATACCGAAGCTACCTTCCGCTTTACGGTGAAAGAGCAGGCTGCGGAGATTAGCGTGTACAATTTTTCCACCAAAGATGCCACGCATCAGGATGAGTATGCAGAAACCGTTACAGAGTTGCCTTTAAGCCTGAATGCGCATGTGAAGTTAGGGGAGGCCGTGCTCACCAGCTTTAGCTTAGTGGCAGAATGGAACGAGGATGATACGCCCAGAAACATTGTGGAGACCATTACACTGGAAGATTTCTCTTTTACCGGCGAGCTGGTAAATACCAATACGGTGGTAAGTGCTGGTACGGCTTTCAAGTATAACAGCGATGTCATCTATGCCAATGGATTTCAGTTGGACGGTAACTTTAGCTACGATGAAATTTTCAATACCATACCCCAGGAAGGTGGTGACATGAATTCGGTATTTGCTCAAGAAGTACTGGCGCGTGCCAATGCCTGGTTTCAGCTGGGTAATATTAAAATTGAAGGTATTTTTGATGTGAAGGGCTTTATGGACGGTTTTGTTGATAAGGCAGGATCACTCACTGAAAATTCAACAGAAGAGGATTTTAATAATATGATGGTGGAGCTCATCAATGAATATGCCTTGTTCTATGTGCGTTTTGCCGATTCAAATGAAATCATTGCCAAAGGCGAGTTTTATCTGAAGGAAGTAAACGATTATTATGGCGGAACACATGTTGAGCCGGCTTTCCTGATGGTGTTTGGCGACGGTTCCAAAGTATCTGTAGATGACTTTGTAAAAGAAGGATTTGGTGATCTGATCACTGAGCTGGAAGCCTTTACAAAGGCTATGGACGCTGCTTATGGCGGCGACACAACGCCCGTTCAGTAATTTTTTATGGATGATAAGCTGAGTTTGGGGTAAAGTTTAATTCTAACGCCAACTCAGCTTAATGGTATTAATGGGGAATGTCCGAAATATAGGCTTCGCTTACATTGCGAATGATCATCATTTGGGACATTCCCTAATATTTTATTTTTCCCTTTGAGAGCGCTTATACTTCTTAGTTTATTTTTTTATTCCTTCGGGCTATGGGCACAAAATACATCCAATTGCCTTCAGGGACGGGTGGTGGCTGCCGATGATGGAGGTGCCATACCCTTTGCCCATCTGCGGACACCGGATGGTTTGTTGGGTACGGTAAGCGATGCCAACGGAGACTTTTCGCTTTGTGGCTTTACCGAGGCTCACACACAGCTTATTGTAGGTCATACAGCCTTTGAAACCAAAACCATTACCATTAACCCAGAGTGTTCGGCCCACCTGACTGTGCACTTGTCGATAAAAATTTATGAAGCGGCTGAGGTGAAAGTCCTGGCCACCCGAAACAGCCTTGTCAAAAGCCCAACGCCCGGTAAGCTCACGCTCAAAAATGAAGACGTACTCGCTTTACCCGCCTTTATGGGCAGTCCGGATGTGCTAAGGGGATTACAGCTGCTGCCCGGCATGCAGTCGGTAAGCGAGGGCAATGGCGGCATTTACGTTAGGGGAGGATCACCCGGACAAAATTATGTGCTCTTCGACCATATTGAACTGATGAATCCGACCCACCTGATGGGCGTTTACTCGGTTTTTAATCCTTTATTAAGCACTAAAGTTGATTTTTACAAAGGCAATGCACCCCTGCATTTATCCGGCCGACTGGCATCTTCTATATTGGTCGAAAGTGAGTACCAAAAGCGCGATAGTAGTAACTGGGCAGGCAATGTGGGCAATGTTGTCACCAACCTTAGTTATCGCGCACAGTCCAGGGATGAAAAGTGGTTTGTAAGCACCGGACTGCGGCGCAGTTATCTGGATGTGCTGGCTGGTATGACCAGTTTGTTCGTCAGTGATGAGCAGAATTATTTCAAGCAAAACGATTATGCTTTTTATGACTGGAATGGCAAGGTAAGTTACAGCACGGCGAATAATCGTATTCAGTTAAGCTGGTACCTTGGACAGGATAATTTTAGGATGCAGGCCTATAACTCCACTATTAAATCGCAGGCTCGGTGGGGAAATAAAGGGGCTGCTTTGCACTGGTATAAGTCATTGTGTCCGGGACTTAGCATGAGCAATACCTTATCCTACTCATCATATGGCTCAGAATTTGGCGCATCATTGCCCGACGGACGGATGCGTTTTGCCAGCAACTACCGGCAGATGAGCTTAAGCAATTACTTTAGCTATGAAAAGGGAGGGCAGTTATGGCGATGGGGATTTACCCTCAAAGGCTATGACGTATCCCCTCAAGAACTGGAAGTGAGTAATTTTACCGATCATAGTGCTGCGACTCATCAATACCGCAGTGCTGCCCTACGGTGCTTTATAAGTAATCATTTTAACCTTAGTAGTAAGTGGACGGCCTCACTGGGAGCTGCGCTTAATATCTACCGTTATCCTGATGCCTTCCCAACTCAGGGTGCCATAACACATGGATCGGCTTTTCAGCTAAAGCCCAATGTGCGGGCCACTCTTAGTTATGCCCAACAGCCCAATGCAGCCTGTAAGCTCTCTTATGCCTTTAATACGCAGGATATGCACCTGGCCTCCATGGCTTCCATTCCCCTGCCTACCGATATATGGATGCCGGCCACCCGGCAACTGCCCATTGAAGAGGGGCACCAGTTTACAGCTGGCTATTTCCAGTCGCTTCCCGCTCTGAATATAGAGTGGGGTATTGAGGGTTATGCCAAGTATATGAACAATATGCTTTTGTTGAAGCTGAATTCGGAAATGACGCAGCAGCATAACTTTGAGGAGAGTTTTTATGCCGGCCGTGGATTGGCCTGGGGCAGCGAACTCTATCTGCAGCAGCGGGCAGACAAAATGAATTTTACACTTTCCTACACTCTTGGCTGGACACGGCAGCAATTTGATGGTATCAATCAGGGACGGTGGCACGATGCCAAGTACGACCGTCGTAATGATCTTAACCTGCAGGCATCATACCTTCTCAACCAGCGCCTTGATGTAAGCACTGTATTTGTGTATGCCACGGGTAACAAGGCCACCTTGCCAACGGGGCGATACTGGCTGATGGGTTCCATTGCCAATGATTATGCCGGAGTAAATAACTATCGTATGCCGGCTTATCACCGCATGGATGTGTCCATGAATTACAAGTTGAGGTCAAAGTTCTTTCATGAATCGGTTTTGAGTCTGTCAGTCATTAATATATACGGTCGCAGCAATCCTTATTATATCTATTTCAGAGTTGAAGAGGGGCAGGATGATTATGAGCTGAGCATAACTGCCCGGCAGGTATCTTTATTTCCCATTATGCCGGCTATCAGTTGGCGCTTTAAATTTTAGTGATATGCGCATTTTATTACTGTTTTTTTTAATTTTCAGTGTCTCATGCAGCAAAGATATAGTGCTGGAGCCCATGCCTTACGAAACCAAACTTGTGGTAGATGGGTGGATTGAAAATGGTGAGTTGGCGCAGGTGTTGCTGACCATGAGTTCGCCTTTTATGACCGAGTATGATTCGGCATCCATACGCAATACCTTTGTGAATTATGCCCGTGTCAGCATCCGCAACAGTATAGGGGAAAGTGAGGTGCTGACATTAAGCCATTGCGCTGATTTTTTTCCGCCTTTTGTGTATAAAACCATTAAGATGAAGGGCCAAGTGGGAGAGACCTACACGCTTAAAGTAGAGGCTCGTGGTAAAGTGCTTACAGGGGTCACAACCATCCCTGCCCTGCCGCTTGTTGATGAGGTGTTTATGCAGTCTGTGTCCGATACCAGTCAAATCTTATATGCAATTATTAGGGATGATGCCTTAAGTAAGAACTACTACTATTCGCAGATATATACAAGGCATTACGACACGCGTTTTCATCCCTCGGGAAATCCCTTGCTCAACGACCACCTTTTTAATGGGAAAGAGCATTTGCTAATGGTCAAAAGAAGTGAACAGGCCGACCCGCTCAATATTCATCATATGGATACTGACCGTAATATTTTGCCCGATGAGTTTGCCATATCGGATACGGTTGTGCTTAAAATTTCGCAGATTGATGCTGAAACTTACCGGGTACTCAACGGTATTTACATTGATCATTTGAGTCAGGGCAGTCCTTTTACCTTTGTTGATCAGCAAACGCCTACCAATATTCAAGGTGGAATTGGTCGCTGGACAGGTTTAGCCACCCAACGCTTTCTGGTACATCAATAGCGTGTTGGGCTGATTACCTGCTTACTCAAAAACAAAGGCGGCTGCCCCATATCTGAGACAGCCGCACACTTATGAATGGTCTTTTTTTCTACCGAATGCGATCCATGGATTTGAGCAAAGCAATATCCTTTGCGATGGCACGTAAGGCCATAAAAGTGAGAATTAATGCCACCAGCGGAAAGGCTGTAGTAAGTTTGTAGCTCATTACCCCGCTTACTTCATCGATTAACTGCGTGCCCAGGTAGTATATCATCCCCGTTGAGCCAAGCAGCAAGGCCATATTTATGCCGCACAAACGTATTTGTAATACCCGGTTTTTGTACATGAGGATAGTGAGGAAAGAAATGATGGTGGCCACCGTGAGCAGAATCGCCAGTGCCAGTGTAGGTACCAGCATCTCGCCCCCGCTATTTTCCAGTCCACGATAAATAAAATTATAGATTTCCTTAGCCTCGGTTTCGATATGTGCAAAGGGCAAAAAGAACAGACTCGCCATCAGCAGTCCGCTTAATAAAAGATAAATCGTTTGAATACGTTGTATCATGATGCTTTGTTTTGGTTCGTTTTTCGAAATGCGAATTTACATATTTCTGTGCACATACGCCCACTGAAATACACGATTCAGGATAAAGACATCTAAACCTTATTAGATCTCTCTATCTGCTGCTAGCTCTCCTAAAGTTCATGTGACCAAGAAGCTGGGGTCCTCTCCGCCGTATAAAGGAGGAGTGCAAGATAGAGGAGAAGCGGATGGTGTTGTTTAACTCTCTGCCGTACTTCGTTTATCTACTGTGGTAATGCTGCATATATATTTTAAAAGGGAGTGTTTCGTAACAAAATCTTTCTTTCATTTGTTAATAACTTTTCCTTTGGGTGGGCTAAAAACAGGCGCTATCGAATGTTTTAAATCAAAAAATGGTTAATTTAACACAAAATTTAATTTTTATGAGAAAAATTGAAGCATCTGAATTAATTATAAACCCGGACGGCAGCATTTTTCACTTGCACCTAAAGCCGGGTGAAATTGCAGACAACATTATATTGGTAGGCGACCCCGGACGCGTGGAACTGGTTAGTTCATTTTTTGATACCATAGAGTTAAAGAAAGCCAACCGTGAGTTTGTAACCTGCACGGGTGCGCTCAATGGCAAACGGATAACGGTTGTAGCCACTGGTATTGGAACCGATAATATCGACATTGTGGTAAATGAATTGGATGCGCTGGTTAATGTTGACTTTGATACTCGTACTGTAAAGAAAGAGCATACTCAATTGAATTTTGTACGCATTGGTACTTCCGGTGCATTGCAAAAGGACATTCCCGTTGAGTCGTGGCTGTTAAGTGAAAAATCTATTGGTTTCGATGGACTCCTTAACTTCTACGCCCGTCGTAACGAGGTAGCTGATTTGGATTTTGAAAAAGCCTTTGTTAAGGCGCTAGACTGGAATCCCTTACTCACGGCTCCTTATGTGATGGAAGCAGCTCCTGCTTTACTCCATAGGCTGGATGGCGGTAAGGTAGTGCGTGGTGTCACCATTTCGGCACCCGGTTTTTATGGCCCTCAGGGGCGTGAGTTACGGCTCGATCTGGCGGATAAGCACATTAACCAAAAAATATCGGATTTCCGTTATCAGGATTACCGTGTTACCAACTACGAGATGGAATGCTCAGCCATATACGGCCTCTCTGCTCTGTTAGGACACAATGCGGCCACCGTGTGTGTCATTATTGCCAACCGACTGGCAGGTGAGGCCAGTGTGGATTATAAACCGGGCATGAAAGAGCTGATTCAGCACGTATTAAAAGGATTGACCAAGTAATGAGGAAATATGGATAGAGAACGGATAAAGGCCTTGATCAGTTTGCTTGACGATCCCAATGATGAGGTGTATGCTTCGGTAGAGGACGCCTTGCTAAAATCGCCGGTGGAGATTATACCGGAGCTTGAAAAGGCCTGGGAAGGCTCCTTGGACGATGTGTTTCAGCAGCGTATTGAGAATATCATCCACTCTATCCAACTTAAAGATGTTTTTACCGGTCTTATGCAATGGCTGAAATCGCCCACGCACGATTTGTTGTATGGTTCCTTCCTGGTTTGTAAATACCAGTACCCCGAAGTAAGCCTGGTGCAATTAAAAGAACAGCTGTCCGAGCTGCGCAAGGATATATGGCTGGAAATGAACGAACATTTAACCGCCCTTGAGAAAGTGAGGGTTGTCAACCATGTGCTGTTTCATAACCATAAGTTCTCGCGTAATACTAGTAAGTATCTTGCACCTGAGAATAACTATATTAACGAGGTGCTTGCTAGTCAAAAGGGCAATCCTCTATCGGTTTCAATCATTTATTCCATCTTATGCCGCGAGCTGGGCATGCCGGTATTTGGGGTTAATCTTCCCAAGAATTTTGTTTTGGCCTATCTCGATGAAGCCGCTGTGGATAGGGGTGAAGTACCCAAGGACCGATCTGCAGTGCTGTTCTATATTAATCCTATTAATAAGGGTGCTGTGCTGGGGCGTAAGGAAATTGAATATTTTATAAAGCAGCAAAAACTTCAGCCCAAAGAAGAATATTTTTTACCTTGCAATAATATAACAATTATTAGGCGTATGCTTAATAACCTGAGTGTGGCTTATGATAGCCATGGTGAAGAAACCAAAAAGCAGGAGATCCAAAAATTATTGGCTTTGTTTAGTGATTATGAACAGGGTTTATTGTAGTATTTTAAAGTATTGAATAGATAATGAGCAATTTATCAGGCTTACAGCCGCAGGCGCTTTGGTCTCAGTTCGAGGCCATTTGTACAGTGCCCCGTCCCTCAAAAAAAGAAGAGAAGATAATCGCCTTTCTGCTTCAATTTGCCGAAGAACATGGCCTGGAAGCGCAAAAAGATCACATTGGTAATGTATTGATATCCAAAGCAGCTACTCCCGGTAAGGAAAAGGTTAAGCCTGTTGTTTTGCAGTCGCATATCGATATGGTATGTGAGAAAAACAGCGATAAGAAACATGACTTTGATAAGGATCCCATCACGCCCATTATCGATGGCGAATGGGTAAAAGCTGATGGAACTACGCTGGGAGCTGATGATGGCATTGGTGTGGCTGCTCAATTGGCTTTATTGGCTGCCAATGATATTGCCCACGGGCCCATTGAGTGTCTTTTTACGGTGGATGAAGAAACGGGACTAACGGGTGCCTTTGAGCTTAAAGAGGGCTTTTTTAAGTCGCGCATCCTGCTCAACCTGGATTCGGAAGACGATGGTGAGCTTTTTATCGGTTGTGCTGGCGGTATCGATACTTTGGCAAAGTTTCCCTTTGCTAAAGAGGCTCCGGCGGCTTCTTCTTTCGCTTTCAAGGTAAGCGTATCGGGTCTAAAAGGAGGACATTCAGGAGATGATATTCACAAAGGGCTGGGCAATGCCAACAAAATCATTAACCGCTTCCTGTGGGATGCAAGCCGTCGTTACGATCTGCGCCTGGCAGCCTTTGATGGTGGAAATCTGCGCAATGCCATAGCGCGGGAAGCCTTCGCTATTGCCGTGGTTCCATCTGCTTATAAAGAGCAGGTGCGGGTGGCCTTTAATATGCTTTTTCATGATGTGCAGATGGAGCTGAAAGTCACAGAGCCGGCACTGCGCATGAAGCTGGAGTCGGTGGATGCTCCGTCTTACGTGATGGATGCTGAGGCGCAAAAAGGTCTGCTCAATGCCCTGTATGCTTGCCCCCATGGCGTGATGGAGATGAGTCGTGACATTGATGGACTGGTAGAGACCTCTACCAATCTGGCCGCTGTTAAGATGATGGATGATCATGTTATGGTGACCACCAGTCAGCGCAGCTCGGTGGAGAGTGCGCGTGAAGATTTGGCCAATATGATGATGGCACTCTTTACGCTGGCGGGTGCCGAGGTGAAGCATAGTGATGGATATCCGGGATGGGCACCCAATACGCAGTCAGAGATATTACAGATAACGCGTGATTCTTATAAGCGCTTATTCAATACCGACCCAGTTGTGCGGGCCATCCATGCGGGTCTTGAGTGTGGACTTTTCCTGGAGAAATATCCTGATATGGACATGATTTCCTTTGGCCCTACCATTAAAGGAGCGCATTCGCCCGATGAACGTATCAATATTGAAACGGTGGATAAATTCTGGAAGCACTTGCTTGATGTGCTGGATAATATACCCGAAGAATAGGACTGCTTTACTCATTGGATGACGATTTGCACTACTCCAATTGTCATCCGATGAGTTGCTATTTATCAAGCAGAGTTGGGTATTTGCCCGCTTTTACGGCATTAAACAAATCTGATTTGGCCGAGCAGGCACAGGTGCCCGATGCGCAGGGTGATTGACCCCTTCCGGGTTTCACCAGGCGAAAAAAGAAACGAATCACATGATAGACGGCCCAGGCCACCACGCTGTATGTCAGTATATCCTGTATCATAATTTCAATCTGAATCTGCATTAGCAGTAATAGCGCGAAGGTTATTCATACCTTGCCAACAATTTGCTGTCACTACTATCTCTAATTCTACTCGTTACATACCTAACAATACACTGCCAACCTGGTTCACTGCAAAGGCCAGCACCCAGGCCAGCCCGGTTGTGTAGAAGATGGTAAACAGTGCCCATTTCCACGAACCGGCTTCTTTGCGTATGGCTGCAATTACCGCCACACAGGGAAAGTAGATCAGGATAAAGAGCATAAAGCCAAAGGCCGTTACCTTGTTAAATACGGGTCGCCCATCAGCATATTTCTCATTGCGTATTCTTGAAATCAGAGCCTGTGAGTCCTCGGCTTCATCTTCCGAGTGATAAATCACAGCCATAGTGCTGATCACAATCTCTTTGGCCGCGATGCCTGTTATCAGGCTGACACCCATCTTCCAGTCGAAGCCCAAGGGAGCTATCACGGGCTCAATGGATTTACCCAGGCGCCCGATATAGGTATTGCTTTGGTGCTCACCTCTCATAAGTAAAGTGATAGAGTCGGTTTTATGCAGCAGACCCTGTTCCAGTTCTTGCCTGCTTTTGCCAACTGCTTTATCGATCAGGGGAGAATAATCGGCATGCAGCTGTTCTATCTGTGCATCAAAATCCTGACTATAATCCACTTCCTGGGGGAAATAACTTAAGAACCAGATAATGATGGAGGCAACCAATATAATACCCCCCATTTTCTTCAGGTATTCGGCTCCCTTATGCCACATGTGGCGTATGGTATTTTTTAATGTAGGCAGGCGATAAGGGGGCAGCTCCATCACAAAGGGTACCTCGTCGTGCTTAAAGAGCAGCCGCTTAAAGAGGCGGGCAATTAATACTGCCAGTAGTATACCGATGCCATAGATCAGGAACAACATGGTACCGGCTTGTTCGGGAAAGATGGCGCCAATAATCAGGATGTACACCGGCAAGCGGGCACTGCACGACATAAAAGGATTGATGAGCATTGTCAGCAGTCGGTTATTTCTGTTTTCGATGGTACGTGTAGCCATCACCGCGGGTACGTTACAGCCAAAGCCCATCACCAGCGGGATAAAGGATTTGCCATGCAATCCCATCTTGTGCATTAGCTTATCCATAATAAAGGCGGCTCGTGCCATATAGCCCGTATCCTCCATAAATGATATAAAGAAAAACAGGATGAGGATATTGGGTAGGAAGACGATAACACCACCCACACCGCCAATAACACCATCCACCAGCAGGTGTTTGAAGGAGCCATCGGGCATAATGTTGCTTACGAAATCGGCAAGAAAGCCAACGCCAGCTTCAATCCAGTTCATCGGATACTCGCCCAATGTAAACGTGGCCTGAAACATGAACCACATAAAAAATATAAAAATGGGAAAACCAAAAAGGCGGTGTGTGATGATGGCATCAATGCTGTCGGTTCGTCGGCGTCGTGTGCGTGGGTTTTCCTTAAATGTCTCTTTTAAGGCGCCGGCCACAAAGCCATATCGCGCATCGGTAAATAATGATTCAGAGTCTTCCAGGCACTGTTTTTCAATTTTAGTTGTCAAGTCTTCGGCCACTTCAATCACCGGAGCAAATAGTTCGCTGTGCGCGTTCATGTGCTCATATAGCTGCTTGTCTTTCTCCAGTATTTTAATGGCCAGGTACCGCGGTGATATGCGATTGGCAATGTTTCCAATCTGAGCAAAGCGCTTATCCAGGGTGGCAATGGCCGACTCCAGGGGTTCGCCGTAGTTCACATGAATATGGCGGACAATGGGGTCGCGGTCTTCATACACATCAATTAGCTTGTCAAAAAGCTGCGTAATACCTTTGCCACGTGAGCTAACGGTAGGAATAAAGGGAATGCCCAGCATGCCGCCCAGCTGCTCATGGTCAAGGCGGTCGCCCCGTCGGGCCAGCTCATCGTACATATTAAGCGCCACTACTACTTTTATATCCAGGTCAATGAGTTGAGTGGTTAGGTACAGGTTGCGTTCCAGATTAGAAGCATCCAGCACGTTCACTACTATATCAGGTGATTCCTTAGTGATGTATTCGCGCACATAGGTCTCTTCGGGTGAGTAGGCCGACATGCTGTAGGTGCCCGGCAGATCAATAATATTAAAGGTATAGCCCTTGTGGCTAAAACTAGCAGCCTTGGAGTCTACCGTAACCCCGCTGTAATTGCCCACATGCTCACGGGCTCCACTGGCGTAGTTAAAAAGGGTGGTTTTGCCGCAATTGGGATTACCCACCAGTACAATATTAATGCTGCGGTGTTTCTTGTTGGCCGTTTGCTTCAGAATATCTTCAGAGATGGTACCTTGGTAATTACCGGGTGCTATGTTCTTGGCCTCTTCAATTGTTACTACTTCAATTAAGCGAGCCTCACTGCGACGAAGCGACACAGTATAATCCATTATTTTGTACTCAATGGGATCCTTCAGCGGTGCATTTTTAACAACGGTCACTTTCTTACCTTTAATAAAACCCATCTCAGTAATGCGCTTGCGAAAAGCACCGTGTCCCTTCACCTTTACAATTACACCTTCATCCCCGTTGCTTAATTCTGATAAATTCATGAAACGCTCGAATTGATTGATCCCAATTTTTAAATATGCAAATGTACGCTTGCATGCTTGATGCTACAATACCTAAAAGTAGTGATTTTGTATTTTGTTTTAAAAATTATTCCGTCAATGATATCTTTTTACTAGGTTAGCCCACCGGAAAAATACTAATCAATATTATTAAGCTAAATGAAGAATAGAATAGTTAACGTGGCAGTACAAGTATTGCCCAGTTCGACAGAACATGATGCTTATCATCTTGTGGATGCAGCCATTGATATTATTGCCCGCTCGGGATTAAAGCATGAGGTATGTCCATTTGAAACAGTGGTGGAGGGACCTTATGCCGATGTAATGCAGTTGGTTGAGCAGGTGCAGGAGGCTTGCTATGGAAGTGGCGCTGATAGCCTGATCTGTAATCTTAAAATTCAGTCGAAGGCTGATGGAGATGTGAGTATCGAAGATAAAGTTGGTAAATACAGATAAAAAAAAGGTTGCTATTTAGCAACCTTTTCGATCCCCAATGGTATTACCGACTTATTCCTGTAAATCTTCAAATTCTACATTGGTATATTCCTTGGTGCTAACGGCTTCCTGAGGCTCCTTTGCATCTTCATCCATTCGCTTTTCTTTGATGAAATCCACCGTTTCCTGAAGACCGTCAATAAACTTATCAAAGTCTTCTTTGTATAGAAATACTTTATGTTTTTCAAAACGATAATTACCTTCTTCATCGTAATGTTTTTTACTTTCCGTAATGGTCAGGTAATAATCATTTTTACGCGTTGCTTTCACGTCGAAAAAGTAGGTTCTTTTTCCTGCTCTAATGGCCTTTGAAAAAATTTCTTCGCGATCCCTTTTTTCAAAGCCTTCATTTTTCTCGAATCCTTCCATTTTTTTCTTTATTGTTTTGGAAACAGCTTGTGTGCTCAAAAATGACAATTATTTATTTATTAACCAATAAATTTTTTACAATTTTTTTATGTTTTTCAAACAAATATACAGAACGTTCGAGCGCTAACGTTTAAATGCTATGCTTAAGAGCACCAGCATCAGTTGTTTAATATAATTGTCCATCTTTATCACTTAGCTGATCTGCCAGTAATGATCATGCTTATTAATTACTTTTATCCTAACTATGTTACGCTATAATAGCTTTTAAGCACTTCTTTCTTTTCTTTTTAAAATGCTAAAGGGTAACCCAATTAGTGCTCTCCTGAGTTTTCGCTTGCAGAGCCAAGGGAATGGAGTGTAACAGAGTCTCGGGTTCATTACTGATTGAAAATTAAGGGCTAAAAAAAAGTAAGATCCGGCATGGGATTGGTGGGACTCTTATTACCTTTTAACAAAGCTTGACATTCATTTAAGCAAGACTTGATAAAAGCGCTTGATGCAAATAAAAAAAAAGCTACTTTTGCATTTAAAATACAGTTAAAAAGTTCGATAGGGATGTTAAGTAGAAGATTGTTAAGAGTTAAAGTTGTGCAAATGACTTATGCACATCATCAAAAGGGTGAGGTGTCGATACAACAGACAGAAAATGAGTTATTTCACAGCATAGCTAAGGCTCATGAGATGTATCATTCATTTTTGCTATTGCTATTGGAGCTGAAGAATTTTGCGGAAAACAGAATTGAACTTCGCAAGCAAAAGAGACGTCCTTCAGAAGATGATTTAAATCCCAATTTACGCTTTGTAGATAATGCCTTTTTATTACAGCTAGCTGGCAATGAAGCGTTAATGGCCTATAATACTAAAAACGGTACGCCTTGGGTAAATCATCCCGAAACCATTAAGAGCCTCTATAACGTTATAAGCGAATCGGAAATGTTTGTTGAATACATGAAGACCGATGCAGGTGATTATGAGGCAGACAAACGTTTTATTGCTAAGTTGCTCGAGAAGGTAATTGCACCATTTGAAAGCTTGTATGCCATCTTTGAGGAGCAGAGTGTATATTGGAACGATGAGGTGGAATTTGTAATTTCCATGGCCGTTAAAACAATTAAGGGTTTTCAGGAGGCTAATGGTGCCGATGAGGCATTGCTGCCCGAGTTCAAAGATGATGAAGATCGTGACTTTGTGCAGCGTCTGTGCCGCAAAACACTGGTGAACCAGAAAGATAACATGGAGCTGATAAAGCAGTTTACCAAAAACTGGGATTTTGATCGCGTAGCCTATCTTGACCTGGTATTGATGCAGGTTGCCTTGGCCGAGATTATGGAGTTTAGTAGTATTCCGGTTAATGTTACCCTGAACGAATACATCGAAATTGCCAAGTATTATTCTACCAGCAAGAGTGGTACCTTTATCAACGGTGTGCTTGATAAGATTATCGGGCACCTCATCGAAGAGAAAAAAATAAACAAGCCCGGCAAAGTAACCCGTTAAATGAAAAGTCATCACCTGCTTATCCTTTTTTTAGCCCTATCTTGTAGTGCCTGTATATTGGGCAAGAAAAGGCAAAAGGAGAAAATAGGCTCAGGAAAGCTTCGTTTTACCGAATTATCTTATAATTTTGGAACGCTCAGGCACGGTGATGTTGTGGCTCATCGATTCAGGGTGGTTAACGAGGGAGATTACCCGGTTACCATTCAGGAAGTGAGTCATCAGTGCGGATGTACCGATGCGTTCTTTACCAAAGCACCCATCGACCCTGCCGATACCGGCTATGTAGAGGTGTTGTTTGATACCAAAGGCTGGCAAGGCAGACAGGTGAAACAGGTGGTGGTAATGGCTAACGACTCGGTTAAGCGGCATGAATTGTTGGTTTGGGCAAGTATAAACAGAAATTAATAAAATAAATTATGAGTTTTTCAAACGTACTATTGAGCCTGTTACCTCAGGCTGCCGAAGGAGCTAATCCTATTATGCAATTTGCACCTTTTGTGCTCATCATCATTGTATTCTATTTCTTTATGATAAGGCCGCAGATGAAGCGTCAGAAAGAGTTGCGTAAATATCGCGAGGCCCTCAAAAAAGGTGATAAAGTGATTACTACAGGCGGTATCTACGGAAAGGTAGCCGAAGTGAAAGATCAGTTTGTAACGGTGGAGATTGCTGACGGTGTAAAGGTGAAAATGGATAAGTCAGCCATTGTTATGGATATGACTGATGTAGCTGCCAATAAGTAAGAGGGCTTGCTGGTTTCCGTGTTTTCTGCTAAAGATTAATTACTTTTGTATTATTCTGATCGTTAAACCATGGATAACATACAAGCATTGCTAAAAAAATACATTCAATTTATTACTAAAAAGACCCGGGAGTTACGCGAAGATAGAAACGCGCTTATCTTTCTGGTCTTTTTACTTTTATCGGCCTGCTTTTGGGTGTTAAATGCATTGCGAAAGGACGATTACACTACAGAGGTGAGTTACCCGGTGCGCTTTGTGAATGTCGGCGAAGACGAAATTGTAAAGGGTAGCCTCAAACGTGACCTGCATCTTCGGATACGGGGCGGGGGGTTTAAGATATTACCCTATCACCTGCGACAGCAATTTACGGCCACCGCTATCGATATATCTGCTCTCAGTCGGGTGAATGTCGACGGGGTGGATGGTGCCTACCTTAATTCAATCGATTATTTTAAGCTCATAGAAGGTAAGTTGGCGGTAGGTGTAGAGCTGGAAGCCATTATGCCTGATACTTTATTTATACCGCTCATTGCTAAGGAAAGAAAAAAACTACCTGTTAAAGTGGTAGCTGATTATTCCTTCGAGCGTCAGTGTCAGTTGTCCGGATCCATTAAGGTGTCACCCGACTCAGTAATGGTGGCAGGTGCCGGTGATGTGCTGGATACGCTATCGTATATCCCAACACGGCCTTTGTTTTTCGAAAACTTATCAGATACCATTGTGCGCAATGTGCAATTGGATGTTAATCCCTCACTGGAGCTGAGCAAAAGAAGGGTAGTAGTGACCCTTCCGGTAGAGCCCTATACCGAGGCGCGTATTAATGTACCCATAAAATCGCTGAATTTGCCTGACAGTGTGGATCTAAAGACTTTTCCCCCAGCGATAGAGGTGTCGTATCATATTGGTTTGACCCGCCCCTTATTTCAGGTAAACGATTTTGCTGCCACGATCGATTTTGCGTCCATCCGCTTCGATGATTTGCCACGGCGCCTGAAAGTGCGTGTACAGAGGGCACCCGAGGATATACAGAATATGAGCTTTCGGCCGGTTTTTGTGGAGTATTTATTGGAAAAGAAATAAGGGATGAAGAAAATAGGGATTACTGGTGGTATAGGAAGCGGTAAATCAACCGTGGTTAGGCTTATCCGTTTTTTGGGCTATCCTGTTTACGAGGCCGACTTTGAGGCCAAACGGTTAATTAATGAAGATGTGGCGCTGAAGGATAAAATTGTGTCATTATTGGGGGCTGAGGCTTATACTGAGTCGGGCTATAACCGATCCTATGTGGCGCGTCAGGTCTTTAATAACCGGGACTTGCTACAGCAGCTTAATAGCATTGTCCATCCCGCTGTACGTGCCCATTTTGAGGCCTGGTGCAGGAGGAATGCAGCTAGCGATCTGGTATTTCAGGAGGCAGCCATTCTGTTTGAGAGTGGCGGCCATACGGCCTTCGATGCCACCCTGTTGGTTACTGCGCCGCAGGATATGCGCATACAGCGTGTGGTGAAGCGCGATGGATTGGCACCCCATCAAGTAGAGGCACGCATCAGTAATCAGTGGAGCGATAAACAAAAGGCTGATCTGGCTGATTTTGTGCTGCAGTGCGATGGACGGCATCTGGTTATTCCACAAGTACTGGCTATACTGAAACAGCTATAGAGCTGTGCCTGCAGATGCTGGATACACCTACTAACTGTTAAGATGTAATTATAATGCCAATTCGCAGATTGCATTAATATTGCCTCATAAAAGTTTGGTGTAAACGTCTTTAATTTTATTTTTGCAGCGAATATTAAATACAAGAATATGTTGAAAGGAATATTAGCAATTTCGGGACAAAGAGGATTGTTTAAATTGGTGTCTCAGGCCAAGAATTCAATCATCGTGGAGTCTTTGATTGATGGTAAGAAAATGCCTGCTTATGCAACATCACGTATCAGTGCTCTTGAAGATATATCGATATATACCGAGGATGAGGATGTGAAGCTGTTTGATGTGTTTAAGGCCATTCACGAAAAAGAGAACGGTGGTATGGCTATCTCGCCCAAGAGCAGCGGCGCCGAGCTTAAAACCTATTTTGAAGAGGTGTTGCCTTTGTACGATAAAGACCGTGTGTATGTATCGGATATTAAAAAAGTGCTGGGCTGGTATAACTTACTGATGGAGAAGGATATGTTTGATCCCAATGCCGTTGAGGAAGAAGTAGAAGTCGAGGCAAGTGAAGAATAATATTTATATTAAATCATGTAAGAAGGTGTCCTGTTGGGGCACCTTTTTTTGCATAATAGGGGCATAAGTTATCGGCATTGTGTATATTAGATAGGCTTTCTGCATTGTTGCAGTAGCCATAAAACCAAGCTGATGAGAAAAATACTATTATTAGCCGCTTTTACGTTGTTTACGCTAGTTGTTAATGCACAGACTGACGTTTACACTGTAAGTAGTGGAGAAATGATTTTTGCCTGGAGCGATACTGAACAGACACCCATTGGGGGTGGTTCCATGGAAAATGTGAGTGATAACCTGCGTTTCTCTGTTTTTTTGCACCTGGGGCAGTATGTGCACATCGACCTGGGGAATTCCCTGGGATTTTATTCAGGACTGGCGCTGCGCAATATCGGTTTTATCACCGAAGATGATGCCCTGGATTTAGGAGTGGACAAAGAGAAGCACCGTGCCTATGCACTCGGGCTACCCCTGGCTCTTAAGCTGGGCTCTTTTCGCGATCATTTTTACCTCTACGGTGGTGCCGAGTACGAATTACTCTTTCACTACAAATATAAATATTGGGTAGATGGCGATAAGCACAAGACCTCGGAGTGGTTCAGCGACCGTACCAACCGTTTTGTACCTTCAGTATTTGCCGGTATTCAGTTTCCCCGTGGTCTCAATCTTAAGTTTAAGTATTACCTCGATGATTTCTTAAATACGGATTATAAAAAAGGCGACAATCCTTTAAATGATTACTCACGCTACGGCAAAACCCGAATGTTTCACATCTCGCTCAGCTGGCAGTTCGACACCCGTGATATTGAGAAGTTATGGGGTGGCGATGGTGCTGCTCGACACCATGATGTGGTGATTTGATATGAGTTAAAAATTCCTGTGGCTATGGATGCCTTTCGCGTTAAGTGCTGGGTATCCGTCTTTAGTCTAATGGTGCATATAATATGAAGTGATCTGATTCTGTTTGTTGTCCTTCGACAGATACAAAGATTTGGAAATGTGTAATGTAAGCGTCTCCACAATAACGTATAGCATCTTATGGTAAAAGGTTGAAGTTTTGTATCTGATTTTTGTAATAAAAAAGGATGCATTATGATTTTTAATTTTACTGATAATACGCGCTTCTTCTTTTACAACGAAGCTGTAGATATGCGTAAAGGAATCCACTCGCTCTATCATTTGGTAAAAACAGCAGGTAATATGGATGCGCTAAGTGGTGATAGTTATGTATTCATTGGCAGGACACGTAAATCTATCAAGGTATTACGATGGCAAGGTTGATAACCAATAATATAGACTTAAAGCACTTTGAGCTTGTGTCAGAAGATAAGCAGGCTGTAATACATAGTGCCATTGTGTATTCTATATCCTTAAAGCGAAGCATAAAAGTTGTGCATGCTCTTTATTGCAACCCAAAGGGTAAGCAGATTTATAAACTGTATTTCTCAACAGATATCAATATGAATGCTTCTGATATCCTGAGGTTTTATCAAAGCCGCTTCCAAATTGAATTTCTTTACCGTGATGGAAAACAGCATACAGGCTTAAATGATTGCCAAGCCAGATGCGAAAATAAATTGGATTTTCACTTTAGCGCTTCGCTACAGCCATCAATCTTGCCAAGATCTTCCATTGGTTGAACCATACCCAAAGAACAAAGAAGATCATTTTCAATGACTGATATCAAAACAATAAACAACAATGCCTTACAATTGAATTTGTTTTTTTGACAAGTTCGGAATTAACCCAAACTTGCCTAAAAATATAAAGAAGGCAAGGGAACTTTTATATTATGGCACTATTGCCGCTTAAAAGTTTAATGAAGTATTGCCAGGTGCGACCTGGACAATAATATTATTGAACGACCAATGCGCTACATAAGCATCAGTCGTCGTAATTCTCTCTTCTGTGGTTCCAATGCCGTAACCGTGAGAACTGCTGCACTATATTCTCTGGCTATTTCATGCAGATTGAATGATGTAAATACATTTTCCTATTTCAAGGATGTAATACAGCGCCTGGCTGAATTCCCAAGGATGAGCAACGAGCAGATGTGTAACTTGCTACCCGATAGGTGGGCGCAATAAAAAGATAAAAAACACCATCAAATTGAGAGATCAACTTGATGGGGTGTTTTTTTGCGTAGGGCCACCCGGAGACCTTTACACTCTAAATGTTTATTACTTTGTATTAAGTGCATGGAGTTTGTATCACGCGAACAAGAAGGAACTGAAGATAGCCTTAAATGCAAAATGAAGGTTATGGCTCGATGGGGTTATTGCGGAAGTCGAATATTTAGGTCCTCGGTTTCAATATTATAATGCATAATTCGGGCTTCATTTTTTCTGCTTCCATATTAATTGTTCTACAACAATTATTAATGTTAGACAGCATTTATTTTGCGGTTTGTGATTTCGGAATAAAAAAGAGGGTGATGGAAAGGTGCATTTAAATAGTACACCATTTCCTCACCCTCTAAATGTGCTGGAAGCTTTTTCTTCCAAAGTTCTTTAAAGGTTAATCTTCAATCACAATACGGAAACCAACATTGTAAACTTTTTGCCAGTTTTTGTATGCTTTTCTGCACGATGAAGAGGCTTTTTCAGGACGGTCTCTCCATGAACCGCCGCGAACAACCTTATCATTGTTTGTTGCTCCTGAATTGCGTCCGTCATTTTCTTTGTATGGATATGAAAGATAATCAGAGCGTGTCCATTCAGATACATTACCGATCATATCATACAAGCCCCATGGATTAGCTTTATATTGACCGACCTTTGCGCCTAGCATATGGCCATCGTCAACGGTTTTTGAACGTGGAATAAAGTCAAAATAAGGGCGCAAATAATAATTTGCTGCCATTGGTTTGGGATTAACACCAATAACGGCCATGTCAGCTAATTGTTGGTCGGCTAAATTCGCATATGGCGCAAAGTCGGTATTGGTATCACCATACCAGAAATCATTATCACTTCCGGCTCGAGCCGCCCATTCCCACTGAGCTTCAGTTGGCAAGCTTACTTTAACACCCAGCTGCTCACTCAGTTTTTCGCAGTAAGCCATTGCTTCATCCCAGCTCACGCGAATAACAGGTTGTTTTGGCTTATTGGCTGGATAACCTGGGTTCACATGGTCCTTCCAAAATTGAGCGATAAACCGGCTGTCGTGTTCTGGTTCCAATGCTTTGTACTGCTCATTGGTTACCTCGAATTCCCCCATCCAAAATGCTTTCTTCACCTTAACCTTTGTGCGCGGATACTCATCCAAGTCCCCGTTTTCAGAACCCATAACAAACGAACCTTCAGGTATACGCACCAAACGCATTTTGATGCCAGGTGCAACTTCAATTTCCTTTACTTTTTCACCTGCTTCATTTTGGTAAGATTGAGCTTCATTGGCTGTAAACGGCCAGTTGCGTGTTTTTATATTTTTATGTTGAACTGTTTTAACCGCCTCTGGAACAATTGTCTCGACTTTTCCTTTATTATTCAGCTTATCAATGTAGGCATGCAATTCGCCTTTCCAGTCAACTTTTACATTATTGTATTTTTCCATTAACTCTTGGCGGCGATCAATCTGATTGTATCCACAGTATTTGTTTGCTTTGAATACACCACTGTATGGCGCATTGCAGTCAATCCACCTATATAATGTGCGCCATTCATCGTCACTTAATTCCACATTATAGTGGCCTTTTTTAAGCATTTGAATCAAATCGCTGGTGTTGGCATGGTATTCCATAGGTTTCATCACATGGATATCAGCCTCAGGTCCCTGACGATTAATATATGGATGAAATGCCAGGTAACTCTTACCAAAATTAGTGACTTTATCAGGAGAGTTGTCTTTGAAATTAGGCAACTTGTTACTTCCGTCGTGACAAGAAATACAACGTTTATTCAAAATTGGTTGTACTTCGTATTCGAAGGTAATCGCTCTCACGCCATCAGCCGGAGGTGTCAGATCGCGAGGCTGCATTCTCGATGCGATAGTAAACTTAGGTTTTGCAATAGTATTCTGGTTTTCGTGACATCCCACACACGACACTACTTCACCCGGCATTCCGGTTAGCCAGCTGCGCATCAATTGAACTGCTGCACCTTCGGCATCCAATGGTTGAATGGTGATAGGCATGTTGGCCGGCACTTTAAAGATTGCCGATCCGTCTTCTTCAACAGGAACGGTCCCAAGGATTCGCTTTATGTCCCATCCGCTTTGAATACCGTGCTCCATGTGGCCAGATGGGGATTTAATATAGGCAAATTCATACGCGATGATGCGCAATTCTTTAATGGTACCATGTGGCACTCCTTTGGTTCCTAATCCTTCATAAATATCCTGAATGTAAATGGTTGACTCAGTATCTTCAACATTTACTTTTTCAGGAATTACAGGAGGAGTAGCTTGTTTTTGTGCGATGGTTGCTTCTGTTATACCTTCACCTTCAAATAGGGCGATAGGGGTCATGTTATCGTAAATATCTACTAAATAAAGGCCCCACAACGATTCAGGAGACATTTTAGCAGTCACTAAAAAGAACTCATTGCTCAATGCACGAGGCTTCATAAACTGCGGCCATACACCATCAACCAAATGATCTTTGATTTCAGGAATCACTTCTTTATGGCGGTATGGAATCTCTTGCATTACGCCTTGTGCCTCCTTTCGTCCTTTTTTAGGATCGAACAACACCAAACGGCCTGAGCGGGCAACTCCGTGGTGACCGGATACAATAGCAACAAACTGGTTATTGTCTTTGCCTGGCAGAGGCTGCGCATCGAACATGCTGTTTGGCCAGTAGGAACCACTTCCGTAGAGTTCTTTTTTATTCGTTCCGTCTGGATTCATGTGCATCATGATACGCGAGAAATAGTGCGTATTATCCGTATATTCCCAACGTAAATACATCACACGTCCGTTGTTCATCACAATCGGATCCCAGTCATTATCCTGACCGAAGTTTAAACGACGTAAATCATGTGTTTCCGGGTCGTACAAACAAATGTTACCAACAATATCAGCTCCGCTAACACAAGGTACGCCATGATAGCCAATATTAGATACGGCCATGACTTTGCCGTTTGGCAAATAAGTCCCGTCAAAGAAGTTCAGATCTTCCTCTTCAGATAAGGTCACCTGATGTAAACCCGAACCATCTGTTTTCATTTCGAACAGTTGCCAGGTGTCTTTATCACTCACGGCTGTAAATAACACGCGATTGCCATCCCAGTGTGCCTGCATATCAGTTACAGGTGAACCATTGCTTGGTTTATATAGGGTTTTGCAAGCCACCTCACCGCGCAGGTTGCTAAGCTCAGCAATTTCGCAATTAAAACCCGTTCTTCTCATCGAGCTGTGACCCGACCAGTTATTGCTTTGGGTTCCAATACCAGGCCCCATGGTTGAGCGGGCATTGCCTTTTAGGTTGTGTTTGACAACCAGGATTTTGTCCATGTCAAGTAATGGATTGGCTAACAAAATCTGCTTTTGCAGAGCTAATATTTTTTCAGCATCAGCAATGGCTTTAGCATCTTCGGAATAAATACCTTTTTTAGCTCCCGGAAGAAGAGTTTTGATTTTATTTACTAAGGGCAGGTACTGAGCAGCATCAAATGCTTTATTAGATTTCATATTCTCTACCGCTAATTCAATAGACTCCGGTTTAACCCACTGAATATCGTTTTGCAGTAAATAAATTTTTAAAACACGGTTAAAAAGCAATAAATAATCCTCTGCTTGTTTCTCTTTTGGCTGTTTAGCAACTTCATTCATCAAACTCCGGAAATACTCAGTTTTTTCCAGTTTATTGATCAAGCTTTCCACAGCTGTTCTTTCAACACTTCCGTCATTTGTGCTTAACCAGTTATCTATATTGGTTTGAGCATTGCTGATGAAATAGCGCATTTCCAGTGGAAAATCTCTTTCAATCAGCTTATTGACTCTTGAGGTTGAAAGGTTTTGAACCTTAAAAGCTACAGATGAGTTGTTGTTTCCCTGACTATCAATACCAACTTCGGCTTCGAAGCTTTTGTATTTTTTACCCAGTGTAATAATTAACTCACCATTACCATGAGCATAAATACCATGATCGTATTGTTTACCACCAATACTGATTGGGGAGTTTCTTTTATTTTTGTTGACTCTGATACCTCCAAACTGCGCATAGGCCTTTTTCAGGTCCAACTCATCCAACCAAACTGTTTCGCCTGCTTTGGTGATTAATCTGGCATTTGCCCAGGCGCTGTGATCGTTCCAGCTCCCATCATTGGCATCCGACGAAATTAAAACCAATTCATCCAGTTGGGATACATCCACAGATATGGTTTCTGCTTTATCATTTTTTCGGAAAACTCCGGTGGTTAGAGGAAAATCGTGCTTGCTCAAAGCCGTATTGACCTTGCTCTTAACCTGCATAACCGTTGATGTAAAGGTATCTGCCTGCTTATAAATTTTTCCCGCAGGTGTGGCCAAGGCTCCTTGGTAAGCCATGGTTACTCCCAGCAGAAGAATAAGCTGTTTGCAAAGTAAAGATTTTTTCATTGTTATGTTTTCTTTTAAGCTAAATACGTTATTAGTTTATGCTGATTTAAGGCGGGAAGTGAACTAACGCTTAAATTGTATTCCCCAGTCCGGAGAAATTGTTGAGATAAGACCTAAGTGTTCATTATCTTTCAGTTTCCAAACCACTTGGGCATTGCGTTTAATCTCTACTACCGAAGCAGTAGGCTGATCACCTTTGGCATGTCCGCTCCAGTTGCAAATAATAGTATTTCCATTATCTAAACGGATGGCTTCTGCTACAAAACGTAAAGGGACGCCTGCAATGTCGTTCTCCTTAACTTCCCACAGTATTTCATTGGTTAGCGGGTTAATTTCAATCAGACGATGTGCATCACCCAGCGAAACCAGCCAGTTATCATTTTCAAGAATAACCACTGAAAAAGGAGCTTTTCCCACATTAATCGTTTTTAAGATTTTCCCATTTTCATTCAACTCATGTATTTCACCAGTTTTTAAAACTGGCACGATATAAGTGTTTTGATTCGTTTTGCGTATACGGCGAAATTGAGAATGAGGATTCTGAATTCCGGTGTCGAAAATCACCTCTTTGATTTTTTCACCTTCGGGCGTAAACTCCATTATCTGGGCCGGGCAACCGCATTGACCCAACAAATAGTTTCCATCCTCTGTGAGCGAAGCAGATTGTAATTCAGTTCCTTCAGGAGCTGTGTATTGCCATACAACTTCATGACCAGGTGTAATTACTTTTGCTCCGCTTCGGTGGGCATATAGAATATTACCATTTTCAAGTTCAGTTACTTCATTGCATTCTTGTCCTTTCTCAAGAAGATGATGCCATAGGATATTTCCTTGCTTATCTGTTTTAACAATTTTCTTCCAGCCTGAACCTGCCATTAACATGCCTGTTTTTTGTGTTTCACAGGCCATAAGGGCGATTGTAATTACCAAAAGAATAATCCCGTTTTTCATCATTTTAGCGAACTTTTAAAAAAGTATTTAGCATCATTATGTGTGTTTGGGTGGTGTAGTATTGCACCACCCAAACGCACTTCTGCACTGCCTGTTACTTTTCTATATTAAATAGCTTTTTCTGATTATTTTAAGTCATTAAATAGTTCCAGTCCCTGTTGAGGTGTTAATCCATCATGCACGACTGCGCTTACTGCCTGAATCATGGCTGCCGGAGCATCGGACTGAAAAACATTGCGTCCCATGTCTACGCCTAAAGCCCCTTCGTTAATCGCATTGTAGCATAATTCAAGGGCTTCCAGTTCTGGAAGTTTTTTACCACCTGCAATAACAACGGGAACGGGACAGGAAGCAATCACCTTTGAGAAACCTTCACAATAGTAGGTTTTAACGATATTGGCTCCATTTTCGGCACACATGCGTGAGGCCAGGCTAAAATAGCGGGCATCACGGGCCATATCTTTTCCTACTGCTGTAACTCCCATAACCGGAATTCCATATTCCTGACCCGCATCAACAGCACGACAAATATTGGCAACTGTTGTTGCTTCGGTAGCTGCATCACCAATTGAAGCCATGACCGCAATGGCTGACGCATTCATGCGAACGGCATCTTTAACGTCAATAACTACATTGTGATTAAGTTCTGTCAGGATCGATGTTCCGGCATCAGAACGCAAGCAGATTGCCTTGTTTGAATTGGCAGGAATACTGGAACGAATGATTCCGCGCGCGCCCATCAAACAGTCAGCATATTTAATTAGGGGAACTATATTTAAATCGATTCGCTCTAATCCCGAGGTAGGACCCATTATAAAGCCGTGATCAAAAGCTAGCATTACGGTACGTCCTGTATCTGGACGAAAAATGCGCGCCAAACGATCTTTCATACCCCAAGAAAGGTTATCGCTTCCTTTCAGATAAAATGCCTGGTTTTCTACCGGTTTACCAATCCCAAAGTTTGAACCTTCTCTTAAATCATCTAAATCTGCCATCTATTTTTGTATTTTATTTTTATTGATAATGAATTAAGCCAAAGTTTCAGCAAAAGACGCAAACATACATGCCCACGAAGTTGCACCTGGATCAGCATGTCCGATAGATCTTTCTCCCAGATTACGGGCACGTCCGAAAGCAGCCTGCATATCAACAGTTTTTTTAGCACCTTCCTGCGCCGCCTTAGCACCGGATTCAATTATCGCTTTTACGTCCCCTTCGGCAGCCTGAATACTTTTTACGGCAGGAATTAAAGCATCCATCATAGTTTTGTCACCTACTTTGGCTTGTGTTTGTTTTTGAACATTGGTTAGGCCTGCAGCAAACATGGTTTTTACTTGACTTGCCTCCAATTCGGCTCCTTCGGCACCATCGCTTAAACCTAAAAAGAAAGCACCAATCAGTGTGCTGGTGGAGCCACAAGCTTCCTGCATGGCACTAAAAGCCATATCGGTTAGCATGGCTTTAAACTCCTTTCCGCTTTCACTTGCTTTTTTAACAGCGTTTAAAGCCGCAACAATGGCTGTTCCATGGTCGCCATCACCGGCAATTGCATCCAGTTTAGAGAGCTCATCAGCACGGTCCGTAATGTTTTGGAGCGCGTTGTTTACCATTGATTTAAAAGTATCGATTGTTAGTTTTTCCATTGCTGAGTATCCTTATTATTTAGGCAGTACAGTCCAATATGGTGCATCAGAAGCACGGTTTTTCAAATATTCAATGTGGTCGTCATCCAGTTTCGCCAAAATCATTTGGAAACCTGATTGTTCCTGAACAGTTAGGATTTCAGTGATTTTACCATCAGCGACCTCACAACCGGCTGCCTCAATAATTTGACAGGCCTTGCGGAATACAATACTCATTTCCATATGTGTTGTAGCCCCAACACCGTTGATGTATAACAGTACTTTATCGCTTTTGGCAAGCTGTAATTTTTTCATTAAAGGCGTAATCATGCGCTCAGCCGTATCATCGGCACTAACCAATGGCATACGACCGCCACCGCCTTCGCCGTGCTGACCCATGCCAATTTCCATTTCGCCTTCAGGAAGTTCGGCAATTACAGCGCCATTCTGAGGATGAGTACAAGCTTTCATCGCAACAGCCAGTGTAGCCATTTGTTTGTTAAAGCGTTCACCGATTTCATAAATTTCTTCCAATGATTTGCCTTCTTCGGCAGCTGCTCCCACAATTTTATACAACGGCACACAACCTGCGAGTCCTCGGCGCTCTTCATCTGGCGTATCCAGACCTGCGCTGATGTCTTCGTGAGTGAGTAATATTTTTATTCTTATGTTTAAACGTTCGGCTAACTGCATGGCCATATTCGCACTCATTACATCACCCGCGTGGTTAAGAACGACCATAAGAATTCCGGCTTCGCGATTGAATTGTTTTAGGGCTTCCAATACGCGCGGTGCCCCTGGGGCGGCAAAAATATCACCTACCACCGAGCAGTCGAGCATGCCTTCACCTACAAAGCCGCTTAATGCAGGCTCGTGACCGGCACCGCCCAAAGTAACAATAGCTACTTTGTCATCAGACTTGGCATTGGCTCTTACAATAGTGTTTTCTGCGGATAAAGCTACTTTATCTTTATAGGCCATCACATAACCTTCAAGTAACTCTTTTGTAATATTTTCTGGGCTATTGATAAATTTATTTATCGGCGTTGTAATTTCTGACATAGTTTCTAAATTTGTAGTTTGTAATTAAGGGATAAGAGGAGCGATTATGCGAACTGCATTAATTCGATAGGAGCACCTTCTTCTTCAATAAAAGCGATTGTTAGGCTTTCGTCGGCTGCGAATGGTTCTACCAGTACTTTTTTCCCTTCCATTTGAGCTTTTAAATCGTCTACCCGGTAGGCGATGTGCGCAGTTGATTGAATTAGTTCAGGAAATGGTGAATCATCTTCAAACCTGAGCCACTCAATTTTGTTAGAGTTTTTAGAGTAGTCAGTAACAAAAACTTTAGCACCTTCCAGATAAATTTCATCTGGCTGAATTACTTGTGTTGGGATTCCAATGTGATCTAGTTCTCTCATTTAAAACACGTTTATGCGATTAATATATGTGTTATCAAGAGCGGGGATTGGCTGCTGCAACAGCTTCATGCTCCGCTCTTAATTTTTTATATGTTACCCAAGATATCAGTAAATACAACATTCGGGTTGGTAAAGCGCAAGCCATTGCCATCATGATAGTTGGCATATTCTGACACAATAGCTCCCTGGTCGCTGGCAATCATAAAGTGTGCTGCTTCAGCTCTGTTGAGCGTATTAATGCCGTTCGCTTTTAATTCCATAGCGTTATTTACGGTAATGAAATCCTTTTGACTTTCAGGCGTTTTAGGATTGTTTGGTGTTTCATCACCTTCGCCAAACGTAAAAACTGCTCCGTGACGCACGTGCCATGATTCCATTTTTGCAGGATGCTCAGTGGCTACATGACGGTGTTCAACAATCATTTGGCCCGGTAACAAGAAAATTTCATGGGCGAAGTAGCTATGTGTTGCATCGTTGTACCAAAAAATACCGGCCATACCAGCGTTGGCAAAATCACCTAGTTCAAAGTCTGTAATGAATATGTTATTTAATAAAAACTCATTAATCGGATAGTTATAATGTACAAATAGTTCTTTGTAGGCTTGTAGTGTTTTTTCCGGGCTCAGTTTGCCATTTACATAAAAATCGTCGTTTGTGTACTTTCTAAGCATTTTACTGGTTTTTGTCGTTTCATTTTCATTTGCAGACGAGCAACAACTGGTAACACCAACAGCCACTGCGCCGGCCGTACCTAATGTGGCCATTTTTAGCACCTCTCTTCTCTTCATTCTATTTTGCTTTTTATAGATTGTTCTGATTGTTTTTGACTTCATTTATATAGAGCAAGAAGCAACAGCTTCAATTTCTACTAATAGTTCATCGCGACATATATTGGAAAGCAAGTAACTTACCGGTATATCAGCATGATGCTTTAGGCAGGCTTGTTGAATTGTATCAAAATCTTCAGCCTGCTTGATATATACACGCAGTATTTCAGGTTTACTCTCTACATCAAAAATTTCTGATAGATTTTGATGCTTCATTAGTTGAGCGATGTTTTCTAAAGTAACATCTGTTTGTTCAGCCGGCTGGCCTATGCCAAGGCTTTCTTCTCCTCTGATAGCCGCTGTACCCGACACATAGATAGCAGCACAGTTATCATTTCCAATAAATTTGGCACGTTCGAACTTGGGTGTGGTTTTTATTTTTCTTACTTCATCTTCAGCCCCAATGAGCACATCCTGAGTATAGACATGGGCATCCGTTTGAAGCGGATTGGCCAATGGCAACTCTTTAAACTGGCCTGAAACGGCTATACAATCCACTATGATACCACCGAATTGTGTGCCGATACCCGTAGCTGCCGGATAACCTTTGGGCCAATCTGTTTTCTCATAAAATGAAGTCCGCTCATCGTTAAATAACTGGTAACGCTGGTACTTGCCATCCATATCGGTGATTCGCTCAATGTAATTCCATTGGCGAACTATGGAATTGATGCTCATCTCTTCTTTTTCTAGAATAGCAGACAGAGTGTTGAATATATCATGGCTTTGGGTTCTGACCGGTAATTGTAGCGAGGCCGAAAGTCCTGAAATATGAAGTTCACTGTAATTGGATGTAGATGCTTTTACATAATGCAGACCATGATAATCCAGGTAATCAATTTTTAGCTCTTTGTTATCGGTCACCTGAACGACTTCAACGGCCATTGCTGTATCCAATGGTTTTTGAGCAATAAAACTAACGGCCGGATGATTAGTTTCAAACTTTTGAGCAATGGCTGCCAGCATTAGTTTTTTATCATTTTCATAGCAGCAGTTATCATTCGGCGCCCAAAAAACAGATAAGCGCACAACCGGTTCTTTGGTCGACAGCTGCGAAATGCAGCTATTGAACATTTCTGCAACGTCTGCTTTTGCTTTAGCCTTTAGTATATGATAGTTTGATATAAACATTATTTATTGTTTTATAGAGATTTAATGTATTCGACCAAATCTTCCAGTTCTTTCTTTTTAAGTTTACGACCTTCCAACCCATGCTTCATGTCCATGATTAAAACCTCAATGGATTCGGCTCGACCATCGAATAAATAAGGCGCTGTTCGCCAAACTTCTCTGAGAGTTGTTGTATCCCATCCATTCTCAAATTCAATGGGGCCAATTTTGTGTTTACTGAGGTCGGTGTAGAAAGGCCCGCTGTGACAATAATTGCAGCCCGCCTTTTGAAATACTTTTTTACCCCGTTCTGCTTTATTACTTAACTTTCCGTTGATCAGGTAAGGGCTTGGCAGTGGTTGCAACGATTTCAGGTAGGCATCAACGGCTTGAGCATCTTCTTCACTCACTTCGGCAAACTGGATGTGTTTAAATCCTGCTCGAACTGCTGTTTCTGCATCAGGCCTGATTCCGGAAATCATAGCTGGTGGCGTTTGGTGAGAAAGTAAAAGGCTCTTACAATTCTTAGAGTTACCAATGCCATCGTTTAATAAATCCCAGTTCATACCATCCGTGCGGGCATCCCCGGGGTGACAACCGTTACATGACTGCCAGCCTTGAAAGCAATGAGAGGCATCGTTAAAAATTCGTTCTCCTTTACGCTCAAGTGACTCGGTATAATTAGGATTGAGGGCGAATACTGTGTTGCTATGGTTGTTTAGGTTAATAATATTAAGCTGGTCAGAAAAATACGATGCTACAATTACCTTTTTTGTATCCAATAGCAATGCCCGAGGTCCATTGCCCTCAATCGGTATGCGTTTGCGGATGCCTGAAAGAAAACGCAAGTCGTACGATAATTCTTCTTTGTTGTCTGTGTTCTCAAATCTTTGAATTAGCTCAGGGTAATTGATTACACTGATATCATGCGTTCCGGAATGGCTGATAACCATTGTTTCTTCATCACAAGCTACTTCCCAGATACCTGCAGCTCCTGATTCTGGTTCGTCTAAGATTACCGTGCCCATATATGCCTGCGATGATGTATTAATAATACTCATTCCGCTGGTATTCATCCAGCCCTGTTGCAATTGCGTGGTTGGCACCTGAAAACGGCCCAGGTTATGTGTAATAAACACATATTTACCGTCTGGCGATAAACAGATTCCGCGTAAGGCATTACTGCCATTAGCTAACTGAATATCTTTAATGCGTTTCATGGTTCGTGTATTGACTACCGATACCTTTGATGCGACTACTTCTAAATCTGCACGTTGGTTGGGCAAAAAATTGGTGACATACACAAAATCGCCGTCTGCACTTAGTACAGCTCCTTTGGGTTCGCGTAATAGTTTAACTTCACGCTTTACTGAATTGGTAGTGAGATCAATCTCCACTAAAGTATTGTCGAATTGACAACATACATAAAGTATTGTGCCATCGGTATTTAACACGGGACTGATGGCTCCCATAGGAACTTCTATTTCTGCTGTTACTTCTTTTGTAATAATATTAATTACCGATACAAGACCATTTCCATAAGAGCTGGTGATGTAGGCTTTATTGGCATTAACAACAATACCTGTGGGTTCATTGGTAAAATGCCACTGATATATTATTTGAGCATCTTTTCTGGAAACTAAATCAACTCGTTTAGCTGTTTTTTGAACCAGAAAGATGTTTTCACCACTTTTATCAAAAGCCATTGCGGTAGTTGATAAGGGTTGTTTATTAGACGTGGCGTGAGAGATATTTAAACCACTGCCTAAGAACAAAATTACCATCAAAAAAAATGTGATACGAACGGTTTTCATGCCTGTAATGTGTTTTTTTGCTTGTTGAACCCCCATTTTCTGGAAATAGCCAAACCGGCTTCTTTTAATATACAACCAGTGCTATCGAAGTCATTAAAGGGAAGGCGTGCCGAAGGCGCTGTAATCCATATAGCTGCTATTGGATAGCCGTATTGGTTAAAGATTGGAGCACCTACACAGTGAACACCTTGCAACTCCTCGGCATGATCAAAACTGTATCCTTTCTCTTGAACAAGTTTCAGCTCTGTTTTATACCTTTCTTTTGACGTTATGGTATTTTCATTGAATTTCTCAAAACGCATCGCACTAATGATTTCCTCTTGTTCATGCACAGGCATAAATGCAATTATGGATTTTCCGGGAGCTGAAGCGTGCAGGTTAAAACGTTTACCAGGCTGTAACATAAATGTAAACGGGTGAAGCCCCAATACCTGTTCGAGCAAAACACCTTCACCTTCAATAAGTGAGCCTAGAAGAACTGTTTCCTTCAGTGAATCTCTGATTTCGCGCATAACAGGCAAACTGTTCTCAATTAAGCTAGATTCAGAAAGAGTGGATAAACCAATATGAAGAAACTTTTTTGATAAGGTAAAGTGCACTGGCGACTCACTTTTGACAAGGTATTCGCGATCGGCTAAAGTTTGTGTAATTCTAAAAAGTGAGCTTTTGGGGAAACCTGTTTTTTCCTGCATTTCAGCTAAGGTTAATCCTTGTTGGTGGTTGATGAGTAGCTCAATAATACTTAGGGCCCTTTCTAAGTTAGGAACGGAATAGTTCTTTTCCTCCTCTTTTACCTGGTTATGTTGTTTCATATATGGATTGTAGTTTTATAGATGAACTCACTTGGCCAAAAATAAGAAAGAATTTGAGAAAATGCGCAATCGTTTGTCTTTTTTAAATCATTTTGATTTGCAGCAGTTAATAATGGCATCAAAAATAGGCGGCTTATAAAGTTTGACTGGAACTAGGGAAATTCTAAAGGCATGCCATCGCTGATTATCGTTTATGAATTGAAAATTATTTCTGGTTCAGGAAATGATTTGTTAGTAGAGAATAGTCGTCAAACCAGCACGGGAACAAGTGGACAACAAAAGCAGTAGTAATACCATTTGTTTCGAATAGAGCGGATAATTTCAGAGGCCATGCTAATTAATGATTTAAGATGGAAATGAGAATAGAGAGGGCGGGGATGTTATTTTTATGAATGTGGAGCCGTTGGGTTTATTCAATTTATAAACTTGATAAATAGCATTGCGCCATGTTGCATATATGCAATGTTTGTGAAAGGGTGAAATCTATTTATAGAGGTCGGTAGTTAGGTGCATATTAAATCTTGATGATAAAACTTTTCAGCGTCCACCATTCTTCGAATTAGGCTATTAAAAATATTGGCCTTCATTTGGGAACGATTGATGCGATAACAGAATTCATTAAAGTATTTGTCAATGTGAGAATCGCTCACCCACGCGCATGTTGTTCTCAGCCATGATTTAACCTGATGTATCATTGTATGCAAGGCTTTAAAGTTTATTCTGCCCATGCTTTCGACCTGTTCAATATTGTAGTCTTTCTTTATTGGACGGTAACCCCTCCAGCAGTCAGTTGTCACGCAGGCTTCTTCTGAGATATGTAAATTAAAAAGTCGCTTAAGCTCTCTGGAAGAATAATTGTCAATTTTTATGGAATACATTCTCTTAACTTTGCCATCATCAGTAAGTTCCACTGCGCAAGCGGCTTTCTTTTTCTTTCTGTGATAGCTACGCCCAACTTTTCCTTCTTCTTTGCCATCAACAACAAACATGTCGACATGCACATTGCCGCTCATTGGGTTATTACCACTGGATTTCATTGCCTCTCTTACCTTGTGCATGAACAGGCGAGCTGAGATAAAGAGATCGTAGCGGCTAAGAATGACTTCGGCCATGACGTTGCACTCGGATCCAAAGTGTTTGATATTGGATTCAGCCCCAAGGTCGTCGAGGCAGATGGTCTTGGGTGTTTTGTGTCCCGGCGTTATGTGGAAGCTATGTTTGCTGTAGCGGTGAATCACCTCGTAGCCATCTTTCTGAAATTCAAAACTGATATCGCGGCAGGCCTTAATGGCAAAGCGCTTATATGCCGGTAGAATGGAAGGCAGCAACTTCATGAGGGCGGCCTTTATGCTTAGATCCAGAATTTGCTCCTGATCTGCTTTTTATTGATTTGTTCCGAAATGGATAAAAACACAAAAGCCTGTAGATCAAACAATATACAGGCTTTTGTGTTTTTTTGATGGTGTTGAATGTGATCCCGGCGGGAACAATATCATTTTTGCAAATCGTTTACAGTCCAGTAAGTTACAAACTAAGAATTTTTATGAGGTCACTTAATAGGTCACAAAAAATATGAAGTGATCTGATTCTGTTTGTTGTCCTTCGACAGATACAAAGATACAGAAATGTGTAATTTGGAGTCAATAAAAAGAAAGTAAAGTATCACAAATTGAGCCAGGTCTTTAAGCAGGGTGTATGTTTCTTAGATTGTTTAGCGCATGGAGGTTAGTGATGTTTAAGGTGTATTGATGTTGTTTGATTGAAAAACGGATGATGCAGGCTGTTGGAAGTGGTGTAAATTTAATGGGGTAGGATGACAAGAAGCCTGTTAGATGGGTGAAAAACCGGCTTCTAATCGGTGAGGTATTGCTTCACAAGTTCTTCTTTAATGCCTGTGTGGGAGGCAAACTCATCGATGGTAATAAACTGGTGATTGGTTTTGCCAAGTTTGCGCTTGATATGCTGTAATAAGCGACGGCTGGTTTTTTCACTTCGGCCTGTGATGCGTTGCACATCTTTGGGGTAGATGCATAATCTTGTAAGAGTGCTTTTCATTTCCTCAGGTTTTACGTATTCACTTCATTATTCATGAATATCGTTTGATAGTTTGATTCAATCTCCGTGATTTCATCTTCGGTAAGGGCTTTGAATTCTTTAGAACGTGCCCGTTTTGAGAGCCGGCCATTGTTCTGCTCCAGGAAGCGGACCAGGGTTGCGACTAATTTATCCGGCATTTCCAGGGTGTTGTCTATGTAGCGTTTAAAGGTGTCGTAATGTTGCAGATAACTGACTTCAGCCGGAATAACCTTATCAATGGTATCGACCACACAATCGTATAGAAATTCAGCCTGGGCTGTGGCATCAAAATAGCGGTAGTAATCGATGGTTTGGTTCGTTACTTCTATATTGTTGTCTTCAGTGGTTTTCCATTCAATAAAGTCAAGGATGGGGTGTGAGTAATCTTCCAGTACAAGGCGGTAATCATCGATACGGTTGAGGATGGACGCAGAAACCGGGAAGATAATTCCTTGTTGGGAGAATCTCATCTTGGCAAGAATATGGTGGATTAGGTAACGGTGAATCCGTCCGTTACCATCCACAAAGGGGTGGATAAAGACAAAACCAAAGGCGATGCCGGTGGCTGCCAATACCGCATCAAAGCCCGATGATTCCAATAACTTATAAGTATCGATAAGGCCCTGCATGAGTGGTTCCAGATCCTGCCACCGGGCCGAGATATGATCGGGCATCGGTTCGCCACTCATTCGGTCGTGTTCGCCAACAAAACCGCCTTGACGGCGCAGCCCCATCTGTGTAAAACGTTTACTTTCAATAACGAGTTGTTGCAGGCGAATCAGCTCGTCAATACTTAATTCCTTGGTGCCGGCCTGCCCGATGGCTTTCCCCCAACGCAGGGCGCGGTTGATGCCGGGGTTTTCTCCCTCGATGGTAAAGGAGGCTTTGGAATCTTTTAGCAGGAGAAAAGAAGCGGCTCGCTGCAGTACATCCTTATGAATAGCATTCAGGTAGTTATTTTGCGTATCAGAGAGCTTCGATTCGATGTGTGCTTGTAGTTTGGGTGTTTTAAAGATGAGCGGGCAAAAGTCGGGAGTGCCCGGCAGGTTGTTGATGATGCGGTGACGCGATGAACGTTGCCCCTCAATGGCAAATTGCAGTTTATCATCCAGCAGGGGCACAAAGTTCTTTACACCCAGGTTGGGGATATCCAGGGTGGTTCCGGTGAGCCATTCAAAGAGAAACCATATTTTACGACTGTATTGGCCGGTGGGTTCAATGGCCAGGAGTTCTTTCACCTCATCGCTTGTTAAGGTGTGGAACAGGTATTTAAAAAATAGTAAGTTGATGCCTTCATATTTAATGGCGAAGACCAGGTGTTTGTAGAGGGTGTCTTCGGGTTGGTGCTTGGGGGTGAAGACCTGCCATCCGTCTGTTTCATAGCGCCGGTTTTTAGTGCTTATCAATGCCAGTTTGGCCGGCAGGGGCACGGGCAATGACAAGGTATGGATGATGGCTCCATAGCCAACGATATAGCCTTCTTCGGGCGTTGTGCGTCCGTGAAAAACGGTTATTCTTTGTGAAAAATGGTTATCTTTCATGCTTATATACGAATAATAGGTATTCAAATATACAGGATAAATGGGTATAATGCATAAAAAATGGGTATTTTTTACCTCTTAACAAGAAAAACAGGTACGTGGTAGATGAAGTAAATATCGTTTCTTTACTACTATATCACTACTTGACCCGTACTTTAAGGTAGGCAGGGTGTAGCTTAAGATAGTGTATAAATGGACTTTTTACGGACAAAAATAACCTTGCCCGGACAAGGCGGTCACCTATATTTGTAATGCCATGCATGGGATTGTACTTTGTGCCTATTAACCCATAAAATTTAATAATATGGCAAGGCAAAAAGGAGTAATTAAGCTGGAAGGGCGAGTTGGTGATTTGTCATTCTACAGAAGCGGTGGTCAGTACCTGGCCCGCGAAAAAGGCGGGGTTGATGCAGATCGTATCAAGAAGGATCCGGCCTACGCCAGGACAAGAGAGAACGGTTCTGAGTTTGGCCGTGCCGGTAAGGCCGGTAAAGAATTGCGCAATGCTCTGAATGAGGTGTTGGCGCGGGGAGCCGACAAAAAGGTTTCGAACCGTTTGGCGGCCGCTATGCTGAAAGCGATACAGGCTGATGCGACTAACAGGCGCGGCGAGCGCACAGTGCAGGATGGTAACCTATCCTTACTGAAAGGTTTTGAGTTTAATGCGGCTGCTCCGCTGGAAACAATCTTGAAACTGAGCCACACAGTTGCTTTTGATCGGGCCGCCGGTACTACGCAGCTGGCTATTGATGCGTTCAATCCGAGTGAAGAGGTGCCACAGGTGGAAGGTGCTACGCATGTGCGTTTTATTCTGGCAACGGCAGCGGTTGATTTTGGCAATCAGAGCTACGAAGTGGATGTGGTGGATAGTGTTGATATTGACCTGACGGCTTTGGAGCAAGAGGCGGTAAGCATGAACAGTGCTATTTCTGCCGATTCACCTCATCCGGTGTTTATCGTGGTTGGCGTAGAATATCACCAGCTGGTTAATGGCAGTATGTATCCTTTACAAACCAAAACTCACAATCCAATGGCGATTGTGGAGGTGGATCGGGTTTAGGTGTTAGCAGGTAGCTAGTAGGTGTTAGTTCTTAGGTGTTAGGCAGGAGGTAGAAGGGAGATGATGCAAGGTGAGTAATGGGTGGCATGATGGTTCCCCCTCTGCCTTCGGCATCTCCCCAAGGGGAGAATAGGTTTACAGCTGTGCCTTCGGCATTTTTATCTCGGCTGAGCTCGATGGCCGCCCAAGGGGAGAATAGATTAGCAGCATGGTTAAAATTAGGTGATGATGAGTGAGGCTTCATTGAATAGTAGTGGACGTGTGGGATTTTTTGGTGGTACGGCGATAAGTGTGCTGAACGGCATTTCGTTTGAAGGGGCTATTGAGACGATCTTTTATGCCTTTCTGGGTACGGTGGTTAGTTTTGGTGTTTCGTGCCTGCTGAAGTATTTCATGAAAAATCATTCGAAGGATAGGCAGTAGATAGGTGTTAGCTGTTAGTTCTTAGGGATTAGTTGAAGAGTTGAAGAGTTGAAGCGTTGAAAAATTGGTGAATTGAGAAACAGATGAACTGGGGATGTTGGATTTATGATTTGGGGGATAGTTGAGGAGTTGAGGAGTTGAAGGGTTGAGAAGTGGAGTTGAGGAGGTGAGTGATGAGTAGTGAGATGATTGACAGCTTGGTTAAATGTTGGGAAACTGGTGAATTGAGAAATGGGTTGAAGGGTTTACTGTGTTGAATTGGGAAACTGGTGAGTTGGTGAAGGGATTGATAAGTTGAGGGCTGCGGTTGTGATGAAATTTTTTGGTTGGGCAGCAGAGGCTGTTGTTCCGGTGTGTGTTGATGGGCTCTTGGGTTATGCAATTCAAGAGCTCTTTTTTTGATTGCGAAGCAAGCTAATAAAAGCGAATTATAAGGAATCGTTGAATAATGAAATTCTTAGGAAAGATTCAGTCCTTGTTGGGTAATGGTGTTTTTAAGGATGTGGGTGATCTCATCGACCGGTTTGTAACAACAGGGGTTGAAAAGCAACAGCTCAAAACAGAGCTATTGGAGTTACGGCACCGTCATGAACTGGAGGCTGTGAAATTATCGCTGGAGGCTGAGCAGGAATTTAATCAACGTATTAAAGACCTGGAGGGAACGGCTAAAGATTTGCATCAATCGGGTTGGTTGGGTAAGATGGTGCTGTTTATGCGGGGTGCGCAGCGGCCTTTGTGGGGTTACTTTGTGGCGTACATGGATTACATGGTGTTTGCCGGTAACTGGTCATTGAAGGGCAATGAGAAGCTGGAGTCGGCTTTTTGGATCATTAACTTCCTGGTGCTGGGCTTTTTGTTTGGTGAACGGGCGGTTAAGAATGTGGCGCCGCTGGTGAGTGAAATGATGAGTAGGAAAAAGGGAGAAGGTGTTAGCTCTTAGGTATTAGCTAGTAGGTGTTAGCTCTTAGGGGATAGGGGTGAGGAAGGAGTTGATTAGTTGAAGAGTTGAAGGGTTTAGGAGTTGAAGAGTTGAAAAACTGGGGAATTGAAAAATTGGTGAATTGAGAAATGGGTTGAGGAGTGGAATTGGGGAGGTGAGTAATGCTATGAGTGGGATGATGGTTCCCCCTCTGCCTTCGGCATTTTCATCTCGGCTGCGCTCGATGACCGCCCAAGGGGAGAATAGGTTTGAGGGATGCGTAAAAATTATGGCGATGGATTTGAAGGTTGTAAGGTATAGTGGTTCCGGGGAGAGTACATTAGGGCTGCTGTTTATTGATGGTGCATTTGCTTGTTATACATTGGAGGATGAGCACCGAACCATTAAGGTGATGGGTGAAACGCGGATCCCGGCCGGTAGGTATCGGGTGGAGTTGCGTAGCTATGGTGGCCACCATTGGCGTTACCTAAAGCGCTATGGTTCTGAATTTCATAAGGGGATGTTGCAGATTATGAATGTGCCCGGCTTTACCGATATTTTGATTCATAAGGGCAATGATGATGATGATACGGCCGGTTGTTTGCTTGTTGGTGATACAGCTAATAATAACCAGGTTACAGATGGCTTCATTGGTAATAGCACGGTGGCATATAATCGCATTTATCCGTTTGTAAGGGATGCAATTTTGAGGGGGGATGAGGTGTTTTTGGAGGTAGTTGTCAGGTGCTAGGGATGAACCTGCTACATTTGTAAGGACAGTAAGTTAAGATATATGGCTCTAAATTATATATCTTAGAATCATTATGAGTG